>JASFSK010000653.1:0-3451 GCA_050114455.1 Desulfobacterales bacterium
GGTTCGTGCCGTGGATGATATCTCCTTTTTTATCCGGCACGGAGAGGTCCTAGGCCTGGCCGGAGAAAGCGGCTGCGGCAAGACCACTACCGGCAGGCTGGTTTTGAGACTTGTCGAACCCACCTCAGGTGAAGTTCTATACCGGGACAACTCCGTTTTTCAGAAATCTACAGAAGAAATGCGCCAGCTGCGCGAAAAAATGCAGGTCATCTTTCAGGATCCCTTTGCCTCACTGAGCCCGCGAATGAGTATCGGCACATCCATCGGACATCCACTCAAAATTCATACCGATCTCGGCGCCGCTGAAATCAACGATATGACCCATGACATCATGGAAAAGGTGGGGCTTTCCCCGGCTAGTTTTTTGAGCAAAAAATATCCTCACCAACTTTCCGGCGGCCAGCGTCAACGGGTGGTGATTGCCAGGGCCCTAATTTCCAAGCCGGATTTCGTGGTGGCCGATGAACCCATTGCCATGGCAGATGTATCGGTCAGTGCCATGATTTTGGAGTTGATGGTTCGGTTGAAAGAGGAATTTGATCTCACCTATCTGTTTATCACCCATGATCTGGCCACCTGCAAGTATATCTGTGACCGGATCGCCATCATGTATCTGGGCCAAATCCTCGAGATCGGTCCCCTGGACGAGGTTTTCAAGTATCCGATACATCCGTATACGTCTTCGTTGCTGGCTGCAGTGCCGGTACCGGACCCCAAATTCAGGCGCACCCATCCCATTCCAAAGGGTGAAATCCCTAGCGCGATCAACCCGCCCCCAGGATGCCGGTTTCACCCCCGCTGTGACTATGCCAATGCGAAGTGTTCACGGGAGATGCCCCCGTTGGTTGAGATTGCCAAGGATCACTGGGTCGGTTGCCCCGTGAGAACCGAAATGGGAAGCTGAAAGACAATGGTGCTGGGATAAATAACTTCAAATTCGAAATGCAAATGAGGTCTTATGTTTGGAACCAATACCTACATCGAAAGGCGTAGCCGCCTAAAAAAAGATTTAAAATCGGGAATCCTGCTGTTTCTCGGCAATGATTTGTCGCCGATAAATTACCCCGACAATACCTACCCATTCCGGCAGGACAGTTCCTTTCTATATTTTTGGGGAATCGATCGGCCAGGACTGTCGGCAGTTATTGATATCGATGAAAATCGGGAAATCCTGTTCGGATGCGATACGACCCTTCTGGATACCATCTGGACGGGCCCCTCTCTGTCCTTAAATGACTGTGGTCTTGGAAGCGGCGTTACAGAAACGGCATCAGCAGATCAACTCGAACAAGAAATTACTAAGGCCCTTGGGAAATCCAGAACAGTTCATTTTTTGCCCCAGTACCGTCCGGAAAATCTAATAAAAATTCAAACCCTGCTGGGGATTGCACCTTCTGTGGCGAATGACCATACGTCCGAATCATTCATCAGGGCAGTCGTCGCCCAAAGATCCATCAAGAGCCGGGAAGAAGTTGAACAAATTGAATTCGCCCTTGGGATAACCGCTGAAATGCACAGGTTGGCCATGGAAATGTCCCGACCGGGTCTATTGGAGCAAGAAGTCGTCGGTGCTTCAATGGGCATTGCCGGAACCAGAGGCGCCGCGCCCTCGTTTTCAGCTATTTTTTCAGTTGACGGGCAGATCCTCCACAATCCCAATCACCTAAATGTCATGCATGACGGTGATATCGTCATTCATGACTCCGGTGCTCAATCCCCCATGTATTATGCCAGTGATATTACCCGGACTTTTCCGGTGGCTGGAAAATTTACTCAAAAACAAAAGGAAATTTATACCGTCCTGCTGAATGCACAGCTGAAAGCGATCGGTGCCGTGTCACCCGGCGTGGAATATCGAGACGTGCATATCCTGACCTGCCGTCAAATTGCTGCCGGCCTAATATCTCTCGGATTGATGAAAGGCGATGTCGGCGAAGCCGTTGCAGCCGGTGCGCATGCATTGTTTATGCCCCACGGTCTGGGCCACATGCTCGGACTCGATGCTCACGACATGGAAGATCTCGGTGAAGACTATGTCGGTTATACCGAAACAATTCGCAGAAGCGGACAGTTCGGCATCTCGCAATTAAGACTGGCCCGGGAGCTCAAAACGGGGTTTGTGATTACGGTAGAGCCCGGCATATATTTTATTCCTGAATTGATAGATCGGTGGAAGTCACAAGGAAAATTCAAAAACTTTATCAATTACAACATCGTCGAAACGTATCGAGATTTCGGCGGAATTCGAATCGAAGATGACGTACTTGTCCATGATGAGGGACGGCGGGTGTTGGGCAAACCAATTGCCAAAACCATCGAAGAGGTTGAAGCGCTGTCATCCCAAAATCAATGAAAAGGAGGAAGATATGAAAATACTGGCTGTTTTTATAGTCATCGCGATGCTGATTGCTGCTACCGGCCTCCCGGCGATCGGTGGTAACGTTCAACCCGGTGTCGATGAACCCGGGAGCACAATTGAGAGTTCCGGTGTAAAGCCCTCCTGGGAAGTCCCAATTGCTGCGGGGGTTTGGTATCCCAGCGACGGGCCGGTGCCGGACCATCCGATGCGATACTACCGGGTAAGGTGTTGGCCGGGCTGTCACACCGGCAGCAGCTACGGCAAATACCCGCAGAAGACACTGAACGACACACCCATATTCCCAACAAGTGCAGCGAGTGCGCACCCGTTGGGCCCTGTTGTCAAGGAGTAAACTTAAATGATGGACGTTTATCAGTTTTTAGCAGACCATCATGTCGCATATCAGCGTCACGACCACCCCCCGGTGTTTACGGTTGCCGATGTTGAACGGCTGGTGCCACCCTTGCCGGCTGCTAAAACCAAAAATCTTTTTTTGCGGGATAAAAAGGGGAAACGGCATTTTTTAGTGGTCGTACCGGCAAAAAAACGGGTCGACATTAAAGGACTGGGTGGTGCCATCGGTGCGGGGAGATTGAGTTTCGGTTCTCCAGCCCGGCTCAAACGATATTTGGGGGTAGATCCCGGATCGGTTACCATTCTGGCTATCATTCAGGATACGGAACACGCAGTGGAAGTTTTTATCGACAAGGACCTGGAACAGGAAAAGGCTTTTCAGTTTCACCCTCTGGTCAATACCAGTACTTTGGTGATTTCCAGAGGCAATTTGCTGCGGTTTCTGGAAGCTGCCGGTCATGAGTATCGAAGTCTGGATGTTCCGGCACAGAATGAATAGGTTCGCGGCGAGCGCGCTTTTCTGACGTTGATTTGAAAGGACTGCGAGGTTTCAGGTTCCAGAAATTAGAAAATTTCAAATAACAAATCACAAGTACCAAAAAAATGAAAATGACCGAATTTCAAAATGTTCATACAATTGGTTTTTGATCTTGGTTGAGATTTGAATATTGGAATTTATTTGTAATTTGGTGCTTGTAATTTGCTATTTCCGTTTTATTCTAAACGGTTGACTGCAGC
>JASFSK010000654.1:0-3434 GCA_050114455.1 Desulfobacterales bacterium
TTGCCCATTAAAAATGCCAAATCGGGTATGACGGTGTGGGATGAAATTATTAAATAAATAAAAAATCTCGCTTTTGTGAAAATGAAAGCGAGATTTTTATATTCATAATTCTGCCTCATACTTAAGATTCCTTTCTGGATTGCCGATAATTAAGAAGGAATCACAATATTCCTGAGTGTTACAAAACCTAAATATTAAAGCGACATTTTTACCAACAGCTAGCCGTAAATCGCAATACGAGTGGGAGAAATTTGCTGTTATGAGCACACCTGAACTTAAATATCAAAAATACAATATCTATTTCGCAAAATTGTTGAACCTGATCATTGATTTAGATGAGGAGCAACAGCGATCTCTATTACAGGAAGTCGAAGAAAAATACTTAAAAGAAAAAAGAGGCAATAACCGAAAAGCCTGCCGAGTTCCTGTAAGGTATATAAATAAAGACCGTATTTGCAGTAGTTTCATAGTCAATTTGAGTCGGGACGGCTGTTTCATAGAGACGGAAGACCCGCCTTTGGTGGGAGATGAAATTTTGATGGATGTCGGTTTCGACAGCCAAAATAAAGCATTCAGGATTAAAGGAGTTGTGGCGCATGTCAACCGCATGGGAGTCGGCATAAAATATAAAGAAATGATCATGATTAAAAGCAAAGATTGATTTGAAAGGGCACGAGTTCATGAGTTCCCTTCTAAGAGTCAAACAGCGACTTTCACCTGTCCAATCTGCCAGAAATCATAAGTATCTGATGTCTCCAAATTCGTAAACCTCCAAAAAGATTTTAAGCCCGGCATCAAGTCTCGATTATTACCCTTGGTTTGATTCAAATTTGTCCTTCCGCCAGCCATGCGGCTACCATTCTTTTTCTTTAGGTTTTCCCATTAATACCGATATAAATATGTGAACTATTTTTAAAAAAGGATCAATGGGCATCTATTCAGAACAAATTTAATTTTATTGATTGTCAGGGACTTAAAGAAAAATTCTCGGAACGGTTCCCAAAACCGGTGGAAATTGGTCTGTGAAAGCGCAGACACAAGGACAGAATATGCAAGACACAAGCAAGATTGAATCGATTGTATACAATTTAGACAAGTTACCGACGCTTCCGAGCATTGCGATGAGGATTTTGAGGGCAGTGAGAAATAAAGAGTCGGGAATAAAGGAAATTGGAGAAATTCTTGCGACAGATCCCGCCCTGAGTGCGGAAGTACTCAAAGCCATTAATTCCCACTTTTACAGTCTTCCCAATAAAATCACTTCGGTGCCTCATGCGGTCAATCTTCTCGGAAGCCAGACTGTAAAAAGTTTGGCTCTGAGCTTTTCACTGGTTAAAAATTTACAATCAAAAGAGGCCAATGGGTTTGATTATGTAAACTTTTGGAAAACTTCTCTCACCGGCGCCGTGTCAGCCAAAATATTGACTGAAAAAATTCTTCCCCATTTTGCTGAAGATGCATTTTTTTTGGGTTTGATACACAATATAGGAACCTTGGCCATGAACCAGTGCATGCCAAAGCAATACCAGCTGGTTATGAATGAAACCAAAGGCAGTTCATTCACATGCAGTGAAGCTGAAAACCGGTTTTTCGGGTTCAACCACATGATGCTGGGAGAGTACATGACCAAATCCTGGGGTCTTCCTGAAGCGTTTACCACCCCAATTCTACATCATCACGGTCTTGACGATATAGAAATTCACGATCCCAATACAGATGTCATGATAAAACTGTTGCGATTGTCTTCCCTATTTATCGATCTGAGTAACTACAGAGAAAACAAGGCGTCCACTACATTTGCACAGATAGAGTATTTATTAAATAAATACAAATTTAAGGATAACTTGCCAATCGTAGAGGATATCGCAAAAGAAATTCATCTGAAAACCATGAATGTATTTCCCCTTTTCAATCTCAAGGTAGATGAGGATACGGATTATTTCGATATAATTGAACAGGCCCGCAATGAGCTCATCAATCTATCGTCAGACTTTATGGCCCAGCTTTGTGAACAAAAAAAACAGATTGAAACCCTTAGTAAACAAGCAATGACCGATTCATTAACAAGTCTGCTGAACTTCAACGCTTTTCATAAATGCCTGGACAAGGAAATCGAAAGGGCCCAACGGTATAAACATAATCTTTGTCTGATAATGGCTGATATCGATCATTTTAAAAATATTAACGACACCTATGGGCACCTAGCCGGCGACCACGTCATAAGGACAGTGGCTCAATTTTTCCAGGACGTTGTGAGAACTTCTGATTCAGTGGCACGGTATGGCGGTGAGGAATTTGCTATAATTTTACCTGAGATATCAAAAGCGGATGCGATGATTGTCGCTGAGAGACTGAGAGAAAAAATCGACTCTATGAATTTTGAGCACGACAACCAACCGATATCGGTCAGCCTCAGCTTTGGAATTTCCTTCATGAAGCCGGGCAATATAGCAGACAAGATTGAACTCATCAAAAAAGCTGACAGTGCACTTTATCAAGCAAAAAAGGCCGGCAGGAATACCTGTAAATGTAATAATACCGGTTGATTTCTGCATCCCTCGCATTCCATCACCTTCGAGAAAAAATTAAAAGGAAATGACGATGACTATCACAGAATTTTTAAAAGAGGAAATTCGAATACCATCACCCCCATCGATTGCTGTGCGTATTCTTGATGCTGTCAAAATCGACGGAAAATCCTTCGATGAACTTGCAAATATCATATCATCGGATCCTGCCTTATCCGCAAAAATATTGATGGTGGCAAATTCGTCATTTTATAAAATGCCCCGTAAAATCGATAGCATTTCAAAAGCGCTGTCTATACTAGGCACCAATACACTCAAAAATATTGCACTATCCTTTGTAATCGCAAAGGAGCTCAGGGGAGCCTCCGAAGGTGGGTTTGATTTTGATTTTTTTTGGAAACGGGCGCTAACCGCTGCTGTTAGTTCCAGTATCCTGTCGCCATATATTTCTGCTAACAATGAGGACTTATTTGTTACCGCCCTGTTGCAAGATATCGGGATTGTGATCATGTATCTTTGTCGTAAAAACGACTATTTGAAGGTTCTCGATGAAAAAAGAGCCTCGTCTATAAGTATTGAAGAGGCTGAGAAAAAGGTGTTTGGCTTTGATCACCCCGAGTTGGGTGCTGAAGTATTGAAAAACTGGGGTATTCCTGAAACTATTTATGGACCCATCCGCTATCATCACCGTTATGAGGCGGTTCCTGAAAATTTGCAAATTGCCTCAACTATCCTTTTGTTGTCCGATAAAATGTCTTCTATTTATCATGGGACGCGCAGTGCTGAAAGATTTCAGGAAATAAAACGTATCATATGCGGAGATTATGGGGTGGACGGTGATGGCCTGGAATCGACCATCGATTCGGTCGCCAATAAAAGTGTCGAAATGTTATCGGTTTTTGAAAT
>JASFSK010000655.1:0-3431 GCA_050114455.1 Desulfobacterales bacterium
CATACTCATAGGATGTGGTATGGCTGAGCGGATCGGATTGATCTCTCAACCGCCCCAGGTCATCATACGCAAATGTCCACTCATGACCGCGGGGATCTTGAAGCTTGAGCAAATTGCCGGAATGATCATATTCCAAAAATGAGGTCTGATGACCTTCGGGATCCGTAATGGATTCCAGATTACCATTTTCATCGTAAGTAAAAACAGTCAAAGCGGCCTCTGTGTCGGCATCCGCCTCGACGGTGGCAGTCAGAAGCTGACCCAATTCATCATATGAAAATGTGGTTACCCGTTCGGCGGAAGTACCGGCCGCCTCGGTTTTTTGGGTGAGATTGCCTTGCGGGTCATAGTCGAATTCGGTAACATGTCCTCGCTGGTTGACTGTGCGGACTGGCCGGTGGAATCGATGCTCATACTCACAAGAGACCGTCGTGCCGTCGGGATAAACTATCCGGGTAAGGTTATCCCATTCATCAAATTCCTTGCGGGTCACCCTGCCCTTTTCGCCGGTGATGATCAGATGTCGGCCGTCTTTTTCAATCCTTTGCAGGACCCGGCCATTGATGGCCACTTTTTGGGTGTCACCGTCTTTGTCGTACCAGACTTCCTTTATTCGACCGGATTCGAATGTTATTCTGACATATTGTTCTTTTTTTGCTTCATCGAAATCGTATTCAAACCGATGGCCTTGGCCGTGCTGATCCAAGACGGATTTTACATTTCCATAGCTGTCGTATGTAATGATCGTCGGGCGGCCTGCGGCATCGATCGACATGCCGAGCCGCCCTTTGTTGTCGTACTGGTAGGACGTGTCGTTGCCCAAAACATCTTTTACACCCGTCAAGCGGCCGTTGGTGTAACGATAGCTCACTCTGCGGTTGTCAAGATCAACTACGTGATCCAATCGATTTTCTTCATCATATTCATACCAGAGGATCTGTGTGCCGTTGCGGTCGGCAACCCCCATAAGCCTTGTGTCGTCGCCTTCCTCATACAAGAGTTGTCCCAGGACACCGGTGCGGCTGCCGTAGGAAGTCAAGCGACCGCTTGAGTCATATTCCTTCCAATGGCCACGTTTGTCTTCCCAGCGATAGGTGTCATCGATTCGCCGAATTCGATACATATCCTGGACGAACAAATTTGAATCCGAGGAAGACACCGTGTAAAGCACACCACCCTTCTCAATGTTTTCGATGTCGCCTCCCAAGGAATTTAGATTGAATTTAAGATTGTTGCGGATGTGTTCCCAGGACCACTGATTGTTGTAGAACCAGCGCTGGACATAAACCTTCCCACCCGGCACTTTAATCGCAAGATCGACAACGTCATCGTTATATTCCCTGGTAACCGTATTCACCGAGCAGCCCACCTTTTGCTTCCAATGCTTGTAGGTCTCCTTTAATGCTTCCCATTTTTCAAAAAAGCGCTCTTTGAGAGTCGGCTTTGGAAAACACTTGACCCCCTGTATGGTCTTGGGCTTTGGAGCGGGCTTGGATATGGTGCCGCCTGCGGTGCTCGCGCCGACATTCCAGGTGCCGCCGCCGGTGCCGGAGGTGATGAGATTGCTGCCGCCGACCGAGCACTCGCCATAAGCGCGGGTCCAACAGTGATTGATCGCTGATTTGGTCGCTTGTCCGTTGGCACAGACATAGCCGTAGCCGACCACGGCGCATTTTCGGTAGTTCTGGCAGCCGCCGCCCGTGGCCTGACCGGCATCCCCTTGATCGAGAGATTTGATACAGGTCACCCGATAAGGAACGGTTATCTGCGCTTTGGCCCCCAGGCTTTCCGGCAGACCGCCCATCAGCTCGTAGGTAAAGTATTGATCGTTCGACGGCAAGGTCACTTTCAGATCATCGGCGCGAATCAATCCGTAATTGGTCAATGCGAATTCACCGTTAAAGACATCGCCGGCTTTCATGGCCGGCAGGCTGATCGATGACGGTTTGACAGCCACCACCGCCGCCGGCACATCGGTTTCATAAGTGGCGGTCAAAACGATTTCATATTTGTCTTCAATGGTGGTTTCGCTGACTTCCCATTCCACCGTCACCAGGTTGTAGTCCAGAAAAACATCCTTGTTGAGCGAAACCCCCGGCTTGATCCAGATACGGCCGATATAATCCTGATGATTGTTGGCGGTAATGCGGCATTTGTACTGTCCGGAGGGAATGCCTTCAAACCATGCTTCACCGAAAGTGTCCGTGTATCCGGTGTATTCTTCGGTCAGGACAGCCTCATTTTGCAGTTTGATCTTGGCATTGCTCAGCCCTTGAACGACATTGCCGCTTGGGTTGACGGTTCCGGTATAAATGTCGCAGACTTTAAACAACACATTGCCACGTCCTTCCTGGGTGACCGCCGCATACAAATTGATGGTTGTGGTCGGATAGTTGGCGGCACTCACCTGCAGACCGAAGGTGTAATTTCCTTCTGCCACCTCGGAAGTGGGGGAAAAGGCAACACCGACATCGCGCCAATCGCCCACCCCGATCGAGCCCTGATCCGGAGATGACGTCAAATAGACCCAGTTCGGGGCCGCACTGCCGTCCGGGTTGCATACGGCCAGCGTCACGTTGTTAAGTGCTGCCAGCCCTTTGTTTCCCAGGACCACCGTTTCGGTGATCGTTTCATCGCGGGCCATGCCGGTCTCCACATGATTCGGTGTAAACTGCAGCACCGGCTCGGCATCCGAGAACAGACTGTTGATCGTCACCCCGCCCCAGGCGGTCGGATCGGATTCGTCACTCTTGACTGTCAGCACCAGCTTGGTGGCGGCAGCGGCCGTGTTGTCGGCCCACAGGGTCAAAGGCAGCCAGCCTGTTTGTTTGCCGGCCAGGTATGCAATCGGGTCGCCGATCGTCAGGTGCACCCCCTGGGGGAATTCCCCGCCGGGCTGATCTTCCCGATTGTACTCCAGACGCAGATGGTTGACGGCAGTGCCCGCACCGGTGTCTACCCGAACCTTGACGGCCTTGCTGTAATTTTTCGGTATGTTCAGGTTGAAAACAGACGGTGCAACACTGACCCGATGGATCACAAACTGACCGTGCACCGGCTTGTCGGAGCGGTCCGGATGCACCGCACGCACCACGTATTCACCGGATTCGCCGGCCAGCGGTTTAAATGTGTGGTCGAACATGCCATCCTGATCGGTATAGACCATGGCAGAGCGCTCAAAGCCGTTTAAGGTAATCACGAGATTCAAAGGCACATTGGCGACGGAATCCCCGCTGGCTCTAGCCACAGCTTGTCCGCTGATAACAATGTCCTGGTCGCCGACGGAGGCCTGCGGGACAATGTCGGTCACCTCACCATAATAGGCTGTGTCCACCAGGGCGAGGTCATGGGTGGTGGAAAGCCCTTTCATGGTCACCTGGGTTTTCTGACCCTGATGGTAGTATATATTGGAGATATCCAGTCGGACGCTG
>JASFSK010000656.1:0-3425 GCA_050114455.1 Desulfobacterales bacterium
AATTTTGCAGTATCCTCGACTTTATGCAGGGCGATGCCGAAGATTGCCTTGGCATAGACCGCCAATTGATTGCGGTCGCGATAAAGATAATTTCGCATTCTTTTTTGGTTGATGTCGCCGTCGATCAAAACCATGTACACCAGTGCATCCAGATTGTCGGCACGGGATTTACCGTCTCTCTTCTTACTGCTCCAGCGGTCCAGCCGCTCGATTTCCTTGGCCTGATAACTCTGCAGCCAGCCCAAGCCTCGTTCCAGCATACCGGCCGGCAGATTTATTCCACTCTGCCGGGCGATTTGCAGTCCGTGAACCACATATGCCGTGGTATGCGGATAAGCGCTTTCACCATATCCACTGAACCAGCCCCAGCCGCCGTCGGACAATTGCATGTCGGCCAACCGTCCGATGCCAGCGTGCACCATTTCATCGACCGTGTGTTGATCAAACACAGGGTTGTGGTCATCGCGTCGCCATGGTCCGGCTCGCTGAGTGTCCTGGCCAAGTTCCTGGGCATTGAGATTGGTTCGTTTGGCTTTAATTGCCGCTAAATCCAGCCCCAACTTGAGCAGGATTTGACGGGTTATCACCGTCGGCAGGAAACGGTTGAGGGTCTGCTCGGTGCAGCCGTATGGATAACTCGTCAAGTACGGCAGTGCCTCCACCATGGCTCCCGCCAGAGATGGTGAAAATCGCAGCTCAAGTCTGGATTCCTCGACCCGACGTTCGGCCGGCACCTCAATCGAAACAGATGCAGCGGTTTGGTCATGTCGGATGACGCCGCTGCGGGCGATCCGTTTGGCTATGCCATGCACGTAAACCGGAAATTGCATTTCTACGGCGTCCGATTCCTCATCGGTCAGCGCCTTCATACGAATCACGGCTTGGCCCTCTTTGACGGCCTTCACGCGCCAATCCACCCGACGCTCTCCGTCGGGATTTATGGTGATCGATTTGACACTTTTTTGACCGTTTTTTAAAGCAAGGCAGCCGCCCGCAAGATTCAGCTCAACCCGGGCTATTTTTCTTTTCTTCAGGTAATTGTGAACATTGGCCGACAGGACAACCTCATCGGTCTCGACAAAAAACCGCGGGGCCTGCAGGCGCAAAATCAAATCTTTGCGGGTAACCACCGCCACCGATCCCTGACCGACCCTTGTACCGTGACCCATAGACCACACCAGGACTTTCCAGCCGGTAAGGTTTTCCGGCATGGGAAAGGCTACTTCAGCCATACCGGCGGTATCGGTTTGGATCGTTGCGGCCCAAAAGGCAGTATCGGCAAATTTGGTGCGCAGACTGGGCGTCACAAGGTCATTTGCTGGGGATAACCCTTCATCTCGTGTTTGACCGGGTTGGGACCGGAACCGATTATCAGCCTCAAGACTGCCGGCGACAGTTTTCTGCAGCCCCGAAAGTTTTGCGGCTGCTCCGGATTGAGCCGGCATCGGTACCGTTTCCCGACGAGCAGACGCGTCATCCGCTATCGCTAACTTATCGTTTTGCCCACCCCCGTAGATATCCTGGGACATGAGGTGTCCGAATATGCCAATACTTTGCATGGGAATTTCTTTTTTCTTTAGCAGATTGTAGAACCGACGTGCCAGACTCGATTCCGCCTGTGATTGGTGCTGCCGTCGCCATTTCCAGAAGAAGCTGCGGATTTCCGGTACGTTCGAGCCGGCCGAAATATATTCAAGCGCACGATCATAGACGGTCATCACGGCGGCACCTTGAAAAGGTTCACCGCTGTAATCGGTCAGCTCAATTTTAAATTCCGACTTTTCGCCCGGGCGAAAATCTTTTTTTGATGGTATGACATTTACATTGAGTACACGTTTTTGCGGCGGAACGATTATTTCGCGAATTTCGGAGTGCAATCGGCCTTCATAAACGGTCATGGCTTCCACAAAGATATTGGGCATGTCCTTTTGAGTAATACCAATCTGCTCAACCATACTTTTACCGGTCATGCGGATAACTTTCGGCGGCAGGTAAATTCCATTGACCGGTCGTATAAATAACAGCACTGCTGCACCTGAGCGGTCGGTATTAATCAAAAGTCGGACATTGTCTCCGGGGCTATATTCGCTTTTATCCGGAATCAACTCGATTTTTGCAAAGCGATAGCCGGCGCCGTCATCGCCTTCGCTGCGGATATTGAAAACATAGCCACCCTCGATGGTGTTATTTTTGTTATCCGTCACCATATAAGACAGACGATATTGCCCTGCCCTCGACGCCTGAATCTGGATCTCAGCCCGACCTTCCATGTCTGGATCCAATTTCCAGCGTTTCACCTCGGTCTCCTGCGGCTTGTTATCCTGGTAGGTAATTCGATACAAACACAGCAAACCATAACCCTGAACCGGATTGGACGTGATGGTTTGGACATTGAAACCGGCCCGGACCGTCTCACCCACGCGGTAGTGGCCCCGATCCGTCCAGGCATACACTCTAAAGGGACGGTGGGCGACCAGCACCTCTCCTTGACCGACGATCGTGCGCCGGGACCGATCCCGTACTTCAGCACGAATTGTGTAGCGATGGTCCGTGTCTCCATAGATCAGTTTGGCCAATTCGGTGTCAATCTCGAGGCGGACGGTACCATCCGCTTCGATTTTTACCTCGCCGCCGGCGACCATTTCCGGTTGCTGTGGGGGCCATTGCGGCCACCAATTTGTGACCGGTCTTTCACAACCCCAGCGGCCCCAGCCGGGATACCAGGAATAGTCGTAGCCATACCACCAGTAGCCGGGGCCATAGAGCCAATCCCAGTAGAATTCAGGATACCAGCGGCTGTCGTGCTCGGTTCGATAGACTTTATATTTTACAATGGCGTCGGTGACCGGTGAGCCAAAATAATAGCCGGCCCGGATAATCGTGCTGATTTTTTCACCGAGCATGACCGGCTCCTGGGGTGCTTCTACGGTTACCTCAAATTCAGGTTTCTTATATTCCTCCACCCGGAATGTATTGCCGCCATAAACGATGCCGGCCCCGTGAGAGATGCGATACACGCCCAGTGCCGCATTCGGCGGAATCGTATATTCACCTTCCAGCCCGCCGTAGTCGTCGGCCTGGATGTTCTGCAAATATACCTGCTCATTTTTGGGATTTTTTATGGTTACTGCAAAACGCCGACCCGCAAAATCGGAAGTGTCCGGCCGATCGAATTTGGCATGGCGCACCCATAACTTAAATCGGACGTTTTGGCTGGGTCGGTATACCGGACGATCCGTCATGACAAGGGTTTTGGTCTGATTGTATTTGCGATCGCGATAGTTCGGATACCACACTCTGGAAAAACCCAAAAAGGCCATGCGACCCGCAGCATTAAAGGTCGCCAGCCAGCTCATGTTCCGTTCCATCTCCGTCGGCATCAAGCTGATCAGGCCATTTTCGTCCGTCTGGCGGGAAAAGGCTTG
>JASFSK010000657.1:0-3425 GCA_050114455.1 Desulfobacterales bacterium
CTTTGGGAAATAAAAATTTATCCGTTGTTTGTGGTCTGTTGTCCGTTGAAAAACGCTGGCTTTAGCCAATATTAACTGAAGACGGGCAGCTGACCCCTTACAGAGACTTGGGAGATAAAGATACCGAATCAAACCATGATCAATTTAAATTTACCCAGACAATTCAATGCTGCAGAATACTTTGTCGATCGCAATCTTGTCGCGGGCAGAGGGGATAAGACAGCGATTCTGTATGAGGACCAGGCAATAACTTATGAGCGCCTGGCGGAAAATGTCAACCGGGTGGCCAATATGCTCACGGACCACGGGGCTTGTATGGAAACCCGTGTGATGCTGCTGCTGCGAGATTCGCCCGAGATGATCTATGCCTTTTACGGGGCCATCAAATTGGGTGCAGTGCCCATCCCCACAAATATTTTGATGAAGGCGCCTGACTTTCTATATATGCTCAACGACAGCCGGGCGCCGGTGTTGATCGTCGATATGGCATTTCTGCCTGAAGTTGAGAAAATCCTGGATCAGGCTGTGTACCTGAAACATGTGGTGGTTTGTGGTGATGGGGATCACGATTACCCGTCCTTCACCGGGCTGATGGAAACATCTGACCGAGAATTTAAGGCGGCGCCGACCTCCTGTGATGATACGGCCTTCTGGCTATACAGCGGCCGCAATCCGGAAAAACTGATGGGTGCCGTGCACCACCATAGCCATATGGTTTACTGTACTGAAACTTATGCCCGGAGAGTTCTCGATATGACATCTGAAGACCGAGCCATGGGCTCCTTTCTCTTTTTTGCCTACGGTCTTGGCAACGGTGTTTACTTTCCTTTTGCGGTAGGGGGTACAACCATACTCATCAGCCACCCGCCAAAGCCGGAATTGTTCTATGAAGATCTGGTAAAATACCGGCCGACCCTCTTTTTTACCGTGCCGACCTTGCTGGGAGCTCTGGCTGAGTACAAAAAAGCATGTCGCCGGGACGGCAGAAAACTGCCGGCCGTAGAAAGCCTGAGAGCCTGTATTTCTTCGGCCGAAATTTTATCTCCGGAAATTTATCATCGTTTCAAAGAAGAATTCGGGGTTGAAGTTCTGGAGGGAACCGGTTCGACGGAGATTTGCCACATATTTCTTTCCAACCGGTTTGGGGAGGTTCAGCCGGGCAGCACCGGCAAGGTTGTACCGGGCTACCGGACCCGGTTGCTGGATGACGACGGCCAGCCGGTCGACGTCAACCAAATCGGCAACCTAGTGGTCAGCGGCGGGTCGATCGCCTCGGCCTATTGGAATCAACGTGAGGAAACCCGCTGCAACATGCAGGGCGAATGGTTTGTCACCGGCGACCGTTACGCGGTGGATGAAGCGGGATATTATTACTTCCGGGGAAGAAGTGACGACATGCTGCGGGTCGGCGGCAAGTGGCTGGCACCCCAGGAAGTTGAAAAGACCATCAATTCACATCCGTCGGTGGCTGAAAGCGCTGTGGTCGGGTGCCAGGGAAAAGATGATTTGATCAAACCGTTTGCATTTGTGGTGCTCAATCCGGACACATCTCCTTCCGACAACCTGAAAGAGGATATTAAGCAGTTCGTCAAGGATCGCATCGCCGCCTACAAATACCCGCGCTGGATCGAATTTTCCGACCACATCCCCAAAACAAAAGGGGGCAAGGTTCAGCGGTTTGTTTTGCAGGAGAAGATAAAGGCTGGGTAGGTTTCGGGTTCAGAGGTTCAAGGTTCAAAAAGTATTAGAGTTTCCGCCTTAAACGTTTACGAGCAGAAATTTTGAACGGTGAACCCTGAACCTTTGAACCCTTGTATGGACACCGGACACTCATACTTATAGCCGGAATTTAATTGCTATCATCATCTTATCGCAAGAACGCCATACATTACTACCAATGAAGGTAACAAGTTATGCTCAAAGTCAACAACATCGAAGTCATATATGATGATGTGATCCTGGTTCTCAAGGGCCTTTCTCTTGAGGTCAAGGAGGGGCAGATCGTCGCCCTATTGGGTGCCAACGGCGCCGGGAAAACCACTACCCTAAAAGCCATATCGGGCCTGCTGAAAGTAGAGGAAGGCGAAGTTACCGGCGGGGGCATCGAATTTTTAGGCCGCCGGATCAATGGGTTGGAGCCCGAAAAGATCGTTCGGATGGGTATCTTCCAAGTCATGGAAGGGCGCTGTGTCTTCGAGAATTTGACCGTCCATGAAAATCTGATTGCCGCCACACGAACCCGCAAGAATCGCAGCGAGATACGGGAGCGCTACGATATGGTCCTACATTATTTTCCGGCGTTAAAACCCCTGCGCCATCGACTGGCCGGCTATCTGTCGGGTGGTGAACAGCAGATGCTGGTGATCGGTCGTGCCCTGATGTCCCAAACGCGGTTGATGATGTTAGATGAGCCTTCTCTCGGTTTGAGTCCGATACTGGTTGCGGAAATATTTAAAATATTAAAACGCTTAAACCAAGAACAGAAGATAACGATGTTGCTGGTCGAACAAAATGCCCATTTGGCTCTCTCAATTGCCGAGCACGGTTACGTGATGGAAAATGGGAAGATCGTATTGGATGATACCGTTGACAAACTTAAAGAAAACGAAGACATTAAAATGTTCTATCTGGGCTTGACCGAAATGGGTACCAAACGTAGCTATCGAGACGCAAAATTTTATAAGCGGCGCAAGCGCTGGCTGACGTGAGTGCAGCGTGTATCCACAGTCAAAAGAATGCCGAGTCAAAACTGCAAAGTTTTTTTCTCGATCAGACTGGCCGCTTGCCAAGTCAGTGGCAGACCGACATCTAACACCTGAAATCTGAAAATCTTTTAAAGGAGAGCTGAAATGCCTAAAGTTGGAATATTGGGTTGTGATGTGACGACACGGGACATGGACTGCGTGATGATTGGCTGTTTTGGGAATCTGCGCGGCAGACAGGGGATGTTTGAGCAATATCCGGAAGATGACCCCCCTGAGCTGGTTGGCATTATTAGTTGCGGAGGATGCCCCACGGCTTTTGGTACGGACCGCATCTGGCAAAAAGTAGAAGCCCTCAAGGAATATGGTATCGAGGCCCTGCATTTAACCTCCTGCCTGGTTCAGGTATGCCCTTTTACCCAAGAATTCGTGGCCACCATCCGGAAAGAGTATCCGGAAATTAAAGTGGTGGAAGGCACCCATCCGTTCCATGACCTGCAGGCGTTTAAAAACGGAATCAAAGAATTAGCGACTCAGCGGGCAGTCACTCCCCAGAAGATGAATGATATCGTCTTTAAACGCATTAAGGTGCACACGGATGAGGATGATGACTGAAGGACGAAGGACGATTGACGAAGGCTGAAGTAAGGCAGCTTTTCGATTTGCTGAACTAGCTCAATTCATAGTAGTTTCATCTGTGAAAATTCGTAAAATCCGTGTCCT
>JASFSK010000658.1:0-3420 GCA_050114455.1 Desulfobacterales bacterium
GGGTTCATGTTCGGATATAGCCTGGAAAATTCTTGCATGGATGTGTCTGTTGGAAGATCTTTAAGATAAAACATGACATTTTGCCCCTGTGAAAAAAGCATATTTAGTTTGGCTCCATATAGTAAGCCAACTAACTTATTTTGTCAATATTATTTTCGATAAATCAGCGACCACCAGCAGAGCCGGGAATTTGAGGAAGGCCCCTCGAAGGGGCCGCAGCGATCCTCTGCTGGTGGCCGCTGATTTATAAAAACCGTATCTTGGAATTTCCATTTACAGGCAAGTTGAATATATGATAATCGCATCTAATTATCCTCTCAGGTGGGATTGAGGCTTAGTTGTTGTTATAACTCAAGAAAAGGAAAGGACCTAAAAAAATGCGACGAGAACACTCTGAGGTGAAAAATCCAAAAGAAATCGAGCGGATTTTGTCTTTAACCAACGTTGGACGCTTGGCCACAGCCGGTCAGGATGGATTTCCATATATTACCCCGCTAAACTTTGTCAGCCTGGAGGGAATGATTTACTTTCACTGTGCTCCCAAAGGGGAGAAACTGGACAATCTGAGACGGGAACCCCGTGTTTGCTTTGAGGTGGATATTCCCCTCGCATACTTGGATATCGCAATGGACCCAAGTCGCCCGATCTGCCAGCTTCATCAATATTACCATTGCGTCATTATACGCGGCACGGCCTCAGTTGTGGAAGACAGTATCCGAAAAGTGGCCGCACTCAATGCCCTGGTTAAAAAACATGAAATCACGGAAGATTTTCCGCCGGTTACCGCCGATATGTCCGCCACTAAAGCTTGCGTGGTCGTTGAGGTCAAACCCGTATCCGTTACGGCGAAGAGTGATCTGGGCCAAAATGTGCCGGAAAAACAGAGAGAATCCATCGCCCAATACTTGTTCAAGCGCAACCAGCCCGGCGACAGGCAAACCGTTGTTGCCATGGGATACGATTTTAGTTAGGTTGAGGCATTGAAGCATGAATATAGGAGGTAGATTTGTCGGCAAATTCTAACTTTTTAATCAGACACGCCACCAAGGAAGATGCCCCTGTCATCTTCTCTTTGATAAAAGAGCTGGCGGATTACGAACATCTTTCCGATGAATTGGTCGCGTCGGTGGACGATATTCGCAAAACCCTTTTTTGTGAACGACCTTTTGCAGAAACCCTGATCGGAGAAGTTGAAGGGCATCCTGTTAGTTTTGCCCTGTTTTTTTATAATTACTCGACATTTCTTGGCAAACCGGGAATATATCTGGAAGATCTTTATGTAAAGCCGGAGCACCGGGGCAAGGGCATTGGCAGTAAAATGCTGGCCCATATCGCTGCACTGGCAAAAAAACGAAACTGTGGCCGCTTCGAATGGTCCGTTTTGGATTGGAATTCACCGGCCATCCGGACCTACGAAAAACTTGGCGCCACCCCGATGAAAGACTGGATTCTATATCGGTTAAGCGGGGAGGCCCTGGAAAGGCTCGCGGATAAAAGCGGTTAGCAACTTCTTATTAACGATATCTGAACTACAAAAAATGCTAAAAGAAATTTCCATTCGCAATTTTGCCATCATCGACGATCTAAAGATCAAATTCACCGCTGGACTCAGCATATTAAGTGGAGAGACCGGTGCCGGCAAATCCATCATCCTCAATGCTGTCAATCTGCTGCTCGGAACCAGAGCCTCGACCGATCTTGTGCGCACCGGAGCCGAGAACGCTGAACTTGAAGGTCTCTTCCACATTCCAGCTATCGGACATATTGCCGACTCCCTGTCCGACCATGGCTACGATCCGGCTGAAGGGTTGTTGATCAGAAGAATAATCTCGCGCACCGACGGTAATAGGGTCTATATCAACGGCCGCCTTGCAACGATTGCGCTTTTAAATGCCATTACCGTAAACTTGGCCAGCATCTCCGGCCAGCATGCTCACCAGGTTCTGCTCAAAGAAGATCAACACTTGCTGATACTTGATCAGTTTGGCGGATTTATGGCGCTACGCCAGAAAATCCATGACAGCTATCACCGGGTTCTGCCGCTAATAGAAAAACTTGACGGTCTGCACGCCGTTCGGCAGCGCCAGGCCGAACACATCGAGCTGCTCACATTCCAGCAAAAAGAAATCATCGCCGCCAACCCGATTCCGGAAGAAGATACCGACCTGGAAAATGAGAAATTACGCCTAAAAAATGCCGAGTCTCTTTATCAAACAGTTTACAGTAGTATTGAAAAACTTTACGGCGCGTCAGGATCTGTCATCGAACAAATATTGGAAGTAAAGAAAGATCTTACCTCTGCTGCCCGAATTGACCGGCAGCTGGCCACCAAGGCTGATGCCATAGCAACAGCCGGATATCAGATCGAAGACCTGGTTGAAGAGTTGCGGGCGCATCTGAATTTGATCGATATCGATGAACAACGGCTCGAAACGGTTGAAGAACGGCTGGACACACTCAACAAACTCAAACGCAAATACGGTGGCTCGATTGAAGCCGTGCTATCTTATTTGGGAAGTATTGAGAATGAGCTGTCTGCCTTGGAAAATATAGGCGAACAGATCGGTAGGGTGGAAGAGAGGCTTTTAAAATTGCACACCCAATTGAAGCGCAATTCGGTTCAACTTTCCAAAAAGCGCAAAAAAGCAGCTGAACAATTCGCACGAAAGGTGGCTGAAGAATTGGGTTCTCTCAATATGCCCGACACCAGATTCGAAGTGATTCTGCGTCCCATCGGGGCTAAGGAAAACACAAGCGTATACCTTCAATCCGACCATAAAACCATTACGGAAGCCGGCCTTGACCACGCCACATTCATGATTGCACCGAATCCGGGTGAAGAATTAAAGCCCCTGGCCGCAATAGCCTCGGGCGGTGAGCTTTCCAGGGTGGTACTCGCATTAAAAGCCTTAATGGCGGAAACCGCTTCGGTCGAGACTATCATATTTGATGAAGTCGATGCCGGCATCGGTGGGGTTACAGCCGAAGTGGTGGGCCGCAAACTGCATGAGCTCGCACGATATCATCAGATTATTTGTATCACTCACCTGCCCCAGATCGCAAAATTCGGCGAGCGTCATTTCCGTATTACCAAGCATGTCACTGCCGGTAGAACGCGTACTGCCATCCAGCCCCTCAACAAAAAGGACCGCCACAGGGAAATCGCCAGGATGTTGGGCGGAGAGAAAATCACCCAGACGACCCTGGATCATGCCCGCGAGCTGCTGGGTTCCTAATTTGGAGCATAATGATCTACCAAACTAAATCAATATGTGATATGAAAACAAGTTGATAGGGAGGTAAATAAAGAATGCGGAAAAAACTGGGTATCCGGCGGCTGTCAATCCTGCTTTTCTTTATGGCAAGCTTTCTTTTGACAACGGGATGTGTAACAGGTGACCAAAAATCATCTGAACCCGT
>JASFSK010000659.1:0-3414 GCA_050114455.1 Desulfobacterales bacterium
GCCAGAGAACAGATGACAGATGTCAGAGAACAGATGACAGATTTCAGAGAACAGATGACAGATGTCAAGAATCAGAAAATAGTATCATCTGAATCATTTCAAGGGCTTCCAACTTCTCATAAGGCTAAACAACATGGCATTGACTTCGTCGTAAGATTTATCCAGCCTTTGATATGTCTCCTTATTGATATACCGACACATTTCAGAAAATTCCAACCAACCTCTTGTTTCTTCTGAAGAACCTATGGAATCATTTAAATGCCTTATGAAAACATTTTCGTATCTTTTTTTAGCGAATCCTTCACGGATATTAATTGCCACGGATCTCGAAGATCGTCTTATTTGATCTGTTAAAGAATATTGTTCTTCCTTGGGAAAACTCTGGGTTAGCATAAAAATTTCCATGGCCAATTCAAAAGCCAAATTATATACCCTCAAATCCCTGACGCTTTTAATCCCCATTTTTCCTTTCAAACAAACACTCACAGATTGATTTAATAATCTATGGCCTTGTTCTCTGATTTTATACTAAAATCACAACATCCGGCATGATCATCGATCCTTTTGAGCTTTTTCTTCTGATTTAATCCGCTGTCTGTTATCTGCTCTCTGTTCTCTGACCTCTGTCATCTGTCATCCGACCGCTGTCATCCGTCTTAAGCCTCACACTCATCCCATCCTTAACCGCCGAAAGTGGGGTTTCGATGATCAGGTCTCCTTCCGATAATCCTTCATTGATAATTACCGAATCCTTGTAGCTGCGTAATATTTTTACTGGATTGATTTTTAGTTGATTTTCTTTGACCGTGTACACAATATCGCCCGGATAAACGACATGCCGCGGCACGACAATGGCGTTGCCGATCTCTTTGCCCCTTATCCTGATGGTCACAAACATCCCGGGTCTTAGCCGAAAATAGTTGGCCTCCGGCCCGTCGTTGGCTGCTTCATCAACCTCAATCACCATCGGCAATGTCCGGGTTCTCTCATCCATCATGGCCTTGGCCCGGGCGACATGTCCTCGCCAGGTATACTGTTGACCGGCATTATCGAATAACACATCGGCCCGAATCGGGGTATCCTGGCCCAGGCCGGTGGGAAACCATTTGAAATCCTTGGCAGGAATTCGCACCTCAATATCCAATTTGCCGGATTTGTAAATACTGCCAAGCTGCTGTCCGACATTGACATGCTGACCTACTTCGACGGATCGTTTAAGAACCCAACCATCAAAAGGCGCAGCGATGCTGGATCGTTCAAGATCAAGTTTTGCCTGCTCGTACAGGACCGTCGCCATGTCACGCGCTGCAGTTAACTGTTCTTTTTGAGGTCCGATCAAAGCCATTTGGTTTTCGAGGGCCTGCAGCCGTTCGCGGCTTGCCAGATAGGCCTGTTCGGATTTATCCAGCTGTGATTGTGCAATAACTTTTCTATCAATGAGCTTTTTCAAGCGTAAATATTCATTTTTGGCCAGCCCGGCATCGGATTTCGCAATGCTTAACCTTGAATTCAGATTGACCACTTCCTGTTTCAAACGTTTAAGTTCCGCCTCGGCTTGTTTGATCTGAACGTTGCGCCGTTCCACTTCCAGTCTGTAGGTTCTTGGATCGATCTGAATTAATCGGGTCCCCTTTTTTATCAATGTGCCTTCTTTGAAGTTTGCAGATATGTCGACAATCGCTCCGCGAACTTGTGCCACCAGCTTGAGTGATTCCCGCGGCGCCACCGTGCCGAAAGATTCTATGACCATTAGAACGTTTTCGGTCTTTGCAGGAAATACCTCCACCAAACGTCCCTTTTCAACCGGTACCTGCCGCTTGGCCTTGGGACGCAAAATAACGAGGGTTGCCGCAATGACAATGGCCACCAGTAAAACGACAAACACCCTGAAGATTTTAAATATGGCCCCTTTTTTCATAACAATACCTTATATCATTTAGACCGTGTTTGACAATTAAAAAGTTTAGAACTCAAACTTTTTAGAAATCATCGTTGACCGTCATCTCCAGAAAAAATTGATCAAGCTGATCGATATGGTCGACCCCATTGCACGCCAAATGCATGAGCCGGGATTAAAAAAAAAGCCGTCTGCGCTTGCCGATTGCAGACGGCGAATGATGCGGATTGGAACCTGAAGTTGAAACTTCAGAGAAAAGGCGTTCGGTTGGTCACTTTCCTTCCTGTACCTTTTCCGTCAGCACCGGTACGAAGTCAAGCACGTCTTCCACAATTCCCACATCAGCCACCTGGAAAATCGGAGCTTTGGGATTCTTGTTGACGGCGACAATATATGGATTTCCCTTGAGGCCGCCCATGTGCTGAAAGGATCCGCTGATCCCCAGCGCCAGATAAACCTTGGGTTTGACGGTCTGACCGGAAGTGCCCACCTGGCGCGCTTTCTCCAACCATTTGGCATCCACAATCGGTCTTGAGCAGGAAACCACGGCACCCATAGCCTCTGCCAGTTCTTCGGCAATTTCAATGTTATCCTGATCTTCGATGCCGCGGCCGACCGAAACCAGGACGTCCTCTTTGGTGATGTCCACATCACCGACTTCCGCCTCGACCACTTCGAGAAACTGCCTTCCCACTGCGATATCGGAGATCTCCGTCGATTTATCGACCACTTGCCCACCGGCACTGCCGGATTCATCCGGCTGGAATGCACCCGGCCGAATATTAATCACCGCTCCATTGGCAATATCACAGGTCACATGGGTACTGACCTGGCCACTGTATTCCTGCCGGATAAGCTTAAGAACGTTTCCTTCCAGTCCTTCCAGTTCGACCACGTCGGCGGCAAAAGCAGAGTTTAATTTGATCGAAAGCCCCGGACAAAGGTCCATGCCGAAAGTATCATGGGGGGCCAGAAAAATGGCATCTGCCGGCAAAATATTGACAAGCAATTTGCGAATGGCTTCGGCGTTGGGATAGGCCAGATCTGCATGGTCAAATTTCCAAACTTCCTTGTAGGTTTGAGCCATTTCGTTGCAAACCGCATCAAGATCTGCTCCCGCCCCGATGACAATCGCTGTTGTTGGGGCACCTGGATCAATTTTTTTGGCTGCAGTCGTCAGCTCGAAAGCGGAATCGTCGGCCTTGCCTGCCTTGTGAGTGATATATGCAAAAATCTGTCCGGCCATTATTTTATCCCTCCTTTGGCTTTTAAGAGTTCGATCAGTTTCTCGGACATCTCTTCCATGGATCCGTCCAATATTTCGGCACCGTCACCGAGTTCAGGAACAAAGTAGTCCATGCGTTTCACCCGCGCGCCGGACTCCCCGACATCATCGGCAGTGATTCCGAGATCGGATGTCCCCCAAACAGGTATTTCCGCTGAAGCCACTTTACGGATACCCCGAATACCGACGTATCGAGGTTCGTTGATGCCCGTCTGAATAGAAAGAACACAGG
>JASFSK010000660.1:0-3400 GCA_050114455.1 Desulfobacterales bacterium
GGGTGGGATGACCCGGTCGGCGGGTCCGTACAACAACTCGCGGGCCCCCAGACGGGACAGGGCCCAAAAATGCTGGGCTTTCAATTTTTTAACGGAGGTGACCGCGAGCAATTTTCTCCCCAGTTCGATCTTTTCCTTGCTGTAGAGTTTTTCCATGTTGGCAACCGCCATCCAGATCTCAAGCTGTTCCTGGGGGGTTACTTTTTTAATCTCACCTTTTTTGCCCAACAAAAAAGCGGATACGTCTTGGAAAAATTGGCGCTGCTGGCCGGGTGTCAGACCAGCCGCCACCCGCCGCCACATGATCCACCATTCCAATCGAGCGCGAGGGTGTCGGGCAAAACCAGTACCACCCGGATAAAGCCGCCAAAGTTGCCGCATCCGCTGGGGGTCGAAACTCTCACCGATCCCGGGCCGCAAGCAAAACCCCAACAGATTCAACCAGATGCTTTCAAAAATCGGACCTTTCTTGCGAATCTTCAACAGTGCCAGCAATTCATCGGCCAGGCTGCGAATAAAACCCAGGGGCCAGTCATCGCGGCGCAGATCAACGATTCCCACGATGCCCTTGACCAGTTTTTCCACCTGTTGCTTATCATTGCCGGACAGCGTACTACGCAAGTGGCTTACAACAGCTTCGGTGGTGGCAGCTTCCAGGATTTGGGCATCGGCCACCGCCTCCGGTACAGCAGTGTCTCTCAACTGAAACTGCAGTTTCCAGCGATGGTCGCTGATACGGGAGCGGCACCACAAGGCAAGGGCCCCCAACTCGGTGTACTCTGCCTCGATATTCACCGGAATGGTTTTGCGAACACCCTTTTTACCGTATTGAATGACGGTTTGCAGCGGTGGAAGCGGCGAAAAAGAGTCGTCAATCCCTATAATGTCTCCATGGCAGTCACCGCTGCGATAACTGGAGCTGTATAGATCGAAGCTGACCGGTTGGTTGGTCAATACTTCGAACGAATCGTCTTTCAAACCGATGGTGCTGCCTTCTTCGAGACCGCGTTCGACCACACAAATTGCTTCCCGCACTGTAGGGTTTTTTCCGTCATAATCTGCTCGCGCAATGCCAAGGTAGTACCCACGGGGGCTGCCGCTGCCAACCCGCACGCCTTCTCCGACTTTGACCAGGCCGTAGTAGGCGGCGCCGAGGGCAACTGCCAGATCCGGGTCCGGGTTTTCCAGTACTCGAGGACCTTCTGAATCTTTTTCCCTGTACCAGTGCCGCAATGCGTCTCGAATGCGCAGTTGTATCATTTCCGGCCTGAGAGAACCGCCATTGTAAAGGATTAAGTCGGGAGCTGAAGACTGCCGTTGCAGCATCTGGAAAATATCGGCATGGTGTTTCTCCAGAAACCGACCGAGGTGCCTGGTAATGGCCGGCTCCTGTTCGTATGGCAAGCCGAATTCCGTGATGCCTTTACGTTCGGCAGCCTCGGCGGACGCTTCGGCCTCGACAATCGGAAAAAACCCCTCCAGAACGGTCTGCACAACCTCGCTTTTGTCCAGCTCAGCCGATAAGGTACCAGCAATCAGCCGACTGCCCTCCCCCATCAATGTTACTTTGAAGGTTTCGGCAGATCCGCCCAGGATCGTTTCCTTGGCCTGGCGGCACTGGTGGCAAAGTGCCTTCCAGCGGTCCGTGCTCATGGAACGTCGCGGGCCGGCGAGGCCCGCCTCAGCTTGGCGTGCCAGAGCCAGATCAATATTGTCACCACCGAGTATCAGGTGATCTCCCACAGCGATCCGCTCGAATCGGGGGCTGCCCTCGGTGTCTTTCAAGATGATCAAGGTGAAATCGGTGGTACCGCCGCCGACATCGCAGATCAGTATCAACTCACCGGTGTTAACGAATTCGTTCCAGTCTTTTTCATGCCGCATCAGCCAGCTGTAAAAAGCTGCCAACGGCTCTTCCAATAAAATGACGTTGTTTAAGCCGCCCAGCTTAGTTGCCTCCAGGGTGAGTTCCCGGGCAACTTCGTCGAAAGAGGCCGGCACGGTGGCAACGACCAGCTGATTTTCCAAATGCAGGCTCTCATCCGCCCCCCAGGCATGGTTCCAGGCCAGACGGATGTGTTTGAGATACGCCGCCGTGGTCATGACCGGTGAAACTTTGGGGACTTCCTTGTCCGCTCCCCAAGGCAGTATGCGTGCCTGTCGATCCACTTGGGCATGACACAGCCAGCTTTTGGCCGAGGAAACCAGTCTGGCCGGCACCCGGGAGCCATGATCCCTTGCAAAAGCTCCGGCAAAGTTGGCATCCGCACCATCCCAAAGATCGACAATAGCGTCGCTGGAGATATCGAAATCACCGGGAATGTATAAAAAAGACGGCAGTACCGGCAGCCGGTTCACTACCCCGGGGCCGGTCATCTGGGGAATCTTGAAAATCCGGATGCGTTTGGCGGCCGATCCCTGTCCCAGCAGGTCGACATATGATACGGCGCAGTTGGTTGTGCCCAGGTCGATGCCGACAATAAAACGGCGGTCTGCAATATCAGTCGTCATGGTTTTTCCCGCACGTTGAATTCAAGTTTCCAGCGCTTGTCGTCCTGTCTGGAGACACACCAAATTTCCAGGGTTCCGATTTCGGTCACTTTGATTTGAATCGACACCGGGATGACGCTGCCGTAGGTTCCGTCCAGCGCGGTTTCGATGGTCGTCACTGCTTCGACATCACCTTCCCAGTCCTCGATGATCGTACCCACGGTATCGTTGGTTCGAGCGGTAGAGCCAAGAAATTCAAATTTGGCCGGCTCACCCACAACAAGATTAAATTCGCGTTCGGTCATCTCCGTCTCCGATCCCTCTTCCATGCCGAAAGGTGCCACACAAAGGGCCTTGATCGGGGCGGGCATTCCCGGTACCGCCGGCAAGGACGCGGCGACACCAATGTAATAGGATCGGTTCAGTCCGCTGCGAATGCGAATACCACGACCTCTGCGGGCCAACCCGTAATAGGCCGCCCCTTTGGCCACCGCCAGATCCAGATTCGAGGCTTCCAGAACCCTTGGTTCAACGCCGTCTCGCCAGGAGGTCAATACGTCCACAATACGTTTGCGCAGCAGGGATGCTTTCATCACCCCTCCGTTAAACAGCACTGCCGTAGGCAATTCTGAGGGACTTTCGTCTCGGCGATTGAGAAATTGAGCCAGGTGCTGGGTTACAGCCGGATCCGACTCATAGGGCAGCCCGGTCTCCTGAAGTCCTGTCCGTTGAACCGCCGCCGGACGAGCGCTAACATCGCAGAACGGAAAGAAGCCTTCCACAATGACCTGCTCCACTTCAGCCCGGTTAAGGTCTGTCCTCAACGTTGCCCCAATCAGGCTGCTTCCCCGGCCCAGAATGGAAACCGGAACCGTGTCGGGACCTGAAAGCGCCAGCAGTTTTTCCTTGG
>JASFSK010000661.1:0-3399 GCA_050114455.1 Desulfobacterales bacterium
TGCCGCCCTGGCCACCAGGCCTAAAATTCTGATGCTCGACGAACCCATGGCAGGCTGCAATGCCAATGAAATCAGAAATCTGATGGATTTAATCGCCAAAATTAACCGGGATCTGGGGATAACCATTATAATTATCGAGCATTTCATGAAGGTGCTCACCGAACTTACCGAACGTCTGTTGTGCATTGAATCAGGCCGTATGATCTGTTGCGATGAGCCAGCCAAAGTCTGCAATGATCCACGGGTGATCAAATGTTATCTGGGTGAAACGGATGCTGAAAGTCACTGATTTAAACGCATTTTACGGTGAATCCCATGTTCTGCTGGACATTTCCGTCTATGTCGAACAAGGCGAGGTCGTCGTCATGCTGGGGCCCAATGGTCACGGCAAAAGTACGCTGTTAAAATCTATTTGCGGACTGGTGGACAAGGTTAAGGGTACTATTGCCTACAAGGAAAAGTCCATCTCCGGCATGGCCACCGAAAATATTGTTAATCTGGGGCTGATCTACATTGCTGAAAACCGTGAGCTGTTTCCCCATCTAACGGTTATGGAAAACCTCAAGCTTGGTGCTTACTCCAAAAATGCCCGTGCCCATGAGAAACAAAACCTCGAGTGGGTATTCGACCTCTTCCCCCGTCTGGTGGAGCGTCGCAAACAATTCGCCTCGACCATGAGCGGCGGCGAGGCTCGTATGTTGGCTGTGGCAAGGGGATTGATGTCCAATGCTGATTTCCTGTGCATCGACGAGCCCTCATTGGGCCTTCAGCCAAGCCTGCGGCATGAGATATTCTCCATTATCAGGCAGATCAACGAGCAGGGAAAAACTGTCTTTTTGGTAGAACAGAATATCCCTCAAATCGCTGAATTGGCCGACCGGGTCTATGTCATGGAAGAAGGTCGGATATCATTCGAAGGAGACCGAGACGAGGCGTTGAACAACGAGCATCTGAAAGAAATCTTTTTGGGGATGTAATCTACGAATGCTAAGCGAAGACACCATTTTACTGCTGTATGAAATCACCGACGTCATTATCGCCGGCCTGTCCACCGGTTCAGTGTATGCCTTGATGGCGGTGGGCATGACCCTGGTCTACGGGGTAACCAAAGCGTTTAATTTCGCCTACGGGGATTTTTTTAACATGGGGGGGTATTTTGCCTGGATCCTGCTCTTCGGGCTTGGCTTTCAATTCGGCGGATATCTGGCGATTCTAATGGTGGTGATGCCGCTGATGTTTGTCGTGGGATACGGGCTGGAAAAACTCATGATTGCCCCCTTGAGAAAACGAGAAGACTGGGAAAACAAGGTTATGATGCTGACCCTGGGTCTGGCGCTTTTTCTGACCAGTCTCTATACAGTGGTGTTTGGGGTGAAGATGAAATCATTGCCCCCCATTCTGGAGGGAATCCTCGAGGTCGGCCAGTTGGTGTTTTCCTACCAGGACATTATGATATTTTTCATGTCCCTGGGCGGCATTCTGCTTTTTGGCTGGATTCTCAACAACACGCGTATCGGCCTGGCCGTCAAGGCCGTAGCCCAGAATCCGGTTGGCGCTAAAATTGTGGGGATTCCCAAGGAGCGGATCTTCGCTTCCACCTTTGCCATTTCAACGGTCATGGTCGGCTTCGGCGGGATTCTGTTAAGCCAGAAGTGGTTTATCAATCCCATGTCCGGCGGCACCATCATGATCAAAGCATGGGTGGTCACGGCCTTCGGTGGGATGGGCTCCATCCGGGGAGGCTTGTATGCCGCTTTCATCATCGGTATGCTGGAAGCTTTTGTGGGTTGGCTGTTCGGTTTGAGCTACGGCATCATTGCACTTTTTATTCTGTTACTGGCCACCCTTGCGTTACGTCCGCAGGGTTTGATGGGAAAAGGCGAGTAGGCAATGCGCTTAAAACATATGGCGATCATAATCGGTGTTTGCTATGGGGTGATGGCGATCTTGCCCATCTTCGTGGGAGACATTCGGTTTGTGATGAATATTCTGATCATGTGCCTCATCTGGGCGGTGGTGGCCTCCTGTTGGGACGTCATGATGGGGTTTGCCGGTATTTTCTCATTTGGCCAGGTCGCCTTCTTTGTCATGGGTGCCTACTGCTCCGGTATACTTGCCATCGACTACCACGTGACACCGGTATTGTCTATTTTGATCGCCGGAGTGTTTACCGCTGGCATGGGCGTACTGGTCGGTTTGCCCTGCCTTAAACTGGCCGGGCCCTATATCGCCCTGGTGACCTTTGGTGTTCACATGGCCCTGCAGCCGACCCTAAGAGGTGAAATCGGAATTGCATTGGGCTCCGGAGGATCTGTCGGGCTGCTGACCATTCCGCCTATCAATATTTTCGGTTACACCTTCAGTTCTGCGAACATCGTGCCCACATTTTATCTAACCCTGCTCGTATCTCTTGGCTGTGCCCTGATCATTATGTTTGTGATTAAATCATACTGGGGGGTGGCGTTTTTGGCCCTTAAAGATTCCCACGATTTTGCCATGAGCCTGGGCATCAGTGCGTTTAAATATAAGCTGATGGTCTTTGCCTTGACCTCATTTTTAACCGGCATTATCGGAGCATATTACGGCCATTTCTACGGGGTGCTCTCCTTCCGAATGCTAGACCTCGATCTATTCAGCATCCTGATGGTTATGATGCTGGTAGGCGGCCTCGGTCATTTTCCGGGGGCCATCCTCGGCGCTTTTCTGGTGGTCGCCGGCAGTGAGTTGATGGCGCCCTTGGGTGCCTATCGGGCCGTAACCATGGGGGCCTTGGTGGTCATTCTTGTTTTGGCTCTGCCAAACGGCATTATGGGGGTTTTTCTCAAACGCTCGGCCGGGCGGGCGCGAACCGGCTGATGAGGGATTTACTGCTGACGAGTTTATATAATTTAATAGGTGTCAATCAAATATTCATCGAGCAAATTTTTCAACCAAAAAAGGAGGTATAAAAATGAAGCAAATTCGTCTACTGACAATGGTAATGGCAGTTTGTCTATTTTTCACCCCAGCAGCCATGGCGGCCGAAACCATTCCTGTTGGCGTCCCGATTCCAATGACCGGCTGGGCGGCGGGCTCCGGTGCTGACTATTTCAAAGGGATAAAAATGGCCATCGACGAGATTAATGAATCGGGTGGGCTGCTGGGCAAACAGCTCGAAATTATTCGTTTCGATTCAAAAGGGTTTGAACCCGAAGTGGTCATGCAGGCCGCCGATTACCTGTGCGGCCAGAAAAATGTGGCCTCCGTGCATGCCGGCTGGGCCGGCTGGGGCCAGGATGTCCGGGCCTATGGGAAATATGATGCACCTTTTTTCGCCGACGACGGATCCCAGGCGGCAGTCGATGTGTTCAGAGAAGATCCCAAGAAGTACTACAACATCTATCAGACCACCGACGTCGG
>JASFSK010000662.1:0-3398 GCA_050114455.1 Desulfobacterales bacterium
CTATTGACCCCATTACGAAAGTAGCCCCAAAGAAATCGGAGTTTGGATCGGCGCCAAGCTTGAAAATGCCTGCCCGCACGGCTAACTTGTCCTCGGCGGTCGCCCGTTCCCTGGTTTGGGCCCAGATGATGATATCCGCTCCCTTTTCAGGGTCTACAACAATCGGCCGCCGCAGTACGAGGTCCTCCACCCGCACGCCTCTGAAGCCGGTGACACCGGTGACATGGGCCACGGCCTGAGCCATGGCTTCCAGGCCAAAAACCGTCGGGAAAAGATAGGAATCGTTATAGCAATGGTCTTGCAGATAGAGATCTTCGTCCAGTGACAAATGAGCCAAAAAGGCCGACTCGATGCCCGGGGTAAAATGGATCCGTTTTTCAAGGAATCTTGCCCTATTGATCGCGGGCGCTGTTGGAGTTCCCAGGGTATCCAGCTGGGTCATACGGGCTGTCACAAGCACCTGATGGGTTCCCGGGTTATGGAGAAACAGGCGCACGAATCGTCTGACTCCTTCATCGGTGGGGATGGCATCGATCCCCTTTATTTTTAGTGCCTTAACGCTCCCCATTCGGGCGCCCATGCCCTCATCGCGCCAGATGCTGTATGCCACCGAAAGGGTTCGCGTGGCCGGATGGTTCGATGCATGGCGCCGCAGGATGAGATCCAGGGCTTCATTGGAAAAGGCATACCAGCCATTGCCCTGCATGCCGGTAATTCCGATGATCGATGTAAGACCCACGATGAGCTTGAGCGGGGTTTCCCCCAACTCGGAGAGCAAGTTCAGCGCTCCGATAACTTTGGGCGCTACTTCTGTGAGCGCATCCTCGACCGAAGCCTGGTAAAACCGTCGTGGGGTATTCTGGCCGGCGCCGTGAATAATTCCCGTGATGTTTCCCAGGTCTTTTTGAATTTGCCCGACAGTCTGGGCCACAGACTCTCGGTCACAGATGTCACAGCTGTAATATTGCGCCTGCAGTCCTTTTTTTTCATAGCGTTGCAGAATTCCAGGAATCGTAGTTTCGTCCTGAACGGCTGCTTCTAATTTATGCAGCGGAGTTCGTCCGATCAAAGCCATTTTGGCACCCACCGTCCGTGCCAAGTCCAAGGCGCATTCTGCGGTTATCCCCTTTGCGCCGCCGGTTACCAGGATGACATCATTGTTCGACCAGGGGATCGGGTCTTCATCGTATTGGGCCGGATCTATGGGGTTTGCGACGGTCGTACGGCGGATAAGGTGCTGATCGTAGCCGACTTCGACAAAATTTTGAGGACCTTGCAGCTCCACAATGGTCTTTTCCGCTATCAGATCCGCTTCGATGCGGGGATCGAAATCGATCACCCGGGTTTTTAAATCTTCACGCTCCAGATAAACGCTTTTGGCCAGGGCGGTTGCGCAGCATTGGTCGAGAAATGCCTCATCCGAGCGGGTGCCGAAGAAACCTCCGCCAAACTGGACAAACACCAGACAATTGCGGCGTCGCGGTCCATGGCTGGCCGGCGGCGGAACCGCGGCAAAGGACAATCGGCGGATAATGTGCCTCAAATGGTCATCGGAAATGTCTGATTGACCAAATGTGCGGGGCAGGACCGCAATAAAGTGTGAAAATCCGTCGACGCTGTCCTTGAATGCACCGGATTGGACCCTGTCAAAGGTGCTTAAAAGCACTTCGGCACCCAAACGGACCAACCGCCGCTCGATAGCCTGACAGACCGCATCTAATGAATCATCGCTCAGGATCAGGACCTGGGCGTTGGACCATTGGTCTTCCGTGCGCTTGCCATACCAGGAAGGCAATTCCGGTCGTTCTCTTTCGACCACATCGATTCGCAGTTCCCGAACCCATGTATAGGGCAAATTAAAGACCGAATACGGATCCGTTTTTTTTGAGGCATTTGCAAGTCTCGTAAAGATTTCGGCAATCTGTGCCGGGCTGCGGCTGAGAAGCGGCTGCAAATCAAGACTCAAGTCAAACTTAAGTGCCTCTGAAGTTGCCTTCAACAGCAGGTGGAGTTGATCCGCGCCGATAGACAAGCCTGGGCCGATCGGATCGTCCACAGGTATACCGGCTGTCGGGATGCCGAGAATACGTGATGTCTGCTCCACAAGCACCTGCAATACATCAGATTCGTTCAGGATTGAATCCTGGTGGAGATGGATGGCATCGTCCGAAGAGCGGTCAGCAATCAAATCGACAATTTCACCCAGCGACGCATTGGTCCACTCGGCCGGATCAAGCTCTCCGGCAAGACCGAAGTGTTCCGCGTACCTGGCAATGAGATCACCGGATTTGATGGAATCCAAATTCAGATCATCCAAAAGGCGGGAATCGAGCGTCAACGTTTCTTTCGGAAATCCGGTGATATCAGCGACCAGTTCATATAAAATCTCCACCGCAGAACGGTCAACCCGGCTGACCTGATCCGAGCCGGAAATTAGGCTGGATTCGGGATTGATAATTGTTCCATCGCCTGCGCCAGGCTGCGACGACTCGATGTTTTCCGGCTTCCCGGCGGCAGATGCATGCTTCAGATCGGCTTTAATGACGTCGCTCAGGAAAGCCCCTCTTTTTTCCAGGTAGATCCGGAGTGTTTCCCGCGGAAGGTCCGGCAGGTCGGGCAGCAAAGGTTTCTGCGCTGCGGCCTGATAAGAGGACATGTCGACCACTTCCATATCCAGCGGATTTTCACAGGGATTGGTTAAAAATGAACGCTCCGCCGGCGGAATAAACGGATACACCAGTCTGTTGGCATACAGTGCTGGCCAGTTGATCGACAGACCGTTTACAAAAAGCTCCGCCAACATACCGTTCAGATCGCCCGTTTGAAAAGGAGATGATTCCGTCGGCATACAGAGAGGTCCGCCGTTCGGGACGATGGCATCAACCAGGCCTGAAAGCACCCGTCCGGGTCCGACCTCGACAAGGACGTCCGCGCACCCCGCAAGGGATTCAACCAGGGCCATAAAATTAACCTGGGCTGTCACCTGCCGTACAAAGTGCCTTTGCAGTGCCTGGCCGGCGGAAATCTCCCGCCCGTCCATTCCGCTGAACAGGCGTATCGCGGGTTCTATCATCCTGTCGGGCAAGATGGCTTGCTCGGCCAACTTCTCGGCGGCAGGCAATGTCAGGCTGCAATGAAACGCATGCGAAACCGGCAAGCGCGATACAGCAATTCCTTCTGCTTTTGCCAGGCGGCTCAGCTGTTCGATGGAGTGTAGTTCACCGGAAGCAACCATTTGATTGGGAGCGTTTATATTGGCCAGGGCGACAAAGCCATCGGAAATTTTTTCCAGCAGGCTTTCAATCTGCCGGCGTGAGCATCGCAGACTGAGCATGGCACCGTCCTCTTCCTGGCACTGGCTCATGGCCTGGCCGCGCCGGTAGGCAAAACGCAGCAAT
>JASFSK010000663.1:0-3392 GCA_050114455.1 Desulfobacterales bacterium
AGTATTTTCTCAGAGATCTTTTGATCCGTAATGTCTTGATCTGTGCCTAAGGCACGCAAAGGATTTCCTTGGGTATCGCGTTCAAAGCGGTAACGTGCCAAAATGTTTCGAACTTCAGCGTCCCTCCTCACGATCCTATATTCAAAAGAGTGCCAATCGCTGTCAGACTCCCAGCCGTCTTTGAATTTTCGATCGTGAATCGCTCTATCATCAGGATGAACACAGTCCAGATGAAGATCGTAACTTGGCTTCACGTTCTTTGGCAGACCGTAAATAGCGTATTCGTTTTCTGACCACCACTCCTCACCGGTTCTTACATCATGCACCCGGTATCCAAAGTTGCCAACGCGTTCAGCTTCGTTGAGCCGTTGCAGCGTTTCGCGCAAAATTGATTCTTTTCGTTGGCGCTCGTTGATTTCGATTTGCAATTGCTCATTAACTTTGGCAAGTTCAGCGGTGCGCTCTCTTACCCGAATTTCAAGCGCATCATGGGCTTCCTGCAAGGCTTTTTCCGCGAGTCTGGTGCGATCCATTGCCTGGATCCTGGCTAAAAGCTCCTCATTGGAGACGGGTCTGGCAATGAAACCATCTGCCCCCAGGTTGAGGCCCATAGTCTGATCATTTGAAGAAGTTTCGATACCAGATAGCAAAACGACAAAAATCCCCTGCAGGCGGGGATCTGCCTTAATCTGCGAGCAGAGCTGGCAACCATCCCCGTCGGGGAGGACCACATCCATAAGCAGCAGATCCGGTAGGTTCGCTCGGAGTTCTGCCATACACTCTTTTGCAGATGATACCTCCCGAACATGGTAGCCCACAGATTTCAAAAACTGTGTCGTGGCCAAGCAAATATCTGCATCTTCTTCGACCAAAAGAATTTTGGTATTATTGCTCATGCCCTGTTCCTTGGCATCAAAGTGCATGATGTCATTTCAAAGATATCATTTCGTCTGGGTGAAAGGTCTTGGAAATATCGGGTCGATGCAAGTTGCTGCCCAATGTCGATATTTCTTAATGATCCAAAACGCCATGCAAGGTTACGGGGTTGTCAACCTGCCTCACACGAATTTTTTCAGTCATTGAACTTGCAGCATCGATGGAAGAAGTATGGTTCGATTGATTTTACGGCTCGAAAATATTGTGATGAACACAAAAAATGTACGTGTGGCCGACAGGAAGATTTCTGAAGGCGGCACCCGGAGTCGAACCAGGGGATAAAGGATTTGCAATCCTCTGCCTTACCGCTTGGCTATGCCGCCATTTTTCAACTTATTTTGTCTTGACACAGAGCGTAGCATACTGGCTCCCAATGCAGTCGAATTGACAAGATTTGGCCACCATGCGAAAACAGATCGATAGAAGATTGACATGCCTTGAAGCTACTTCTGCACGCCTATCGTGGGTCACCTGCCACATTGCTTCGCCCTGTGGCGAGGGGGGTCGAGCATGGCACCCGCCCCCCCCGGCTCGCTTTTACCACAACGTTTCTCGAGAAGACACATCCTGGAACTGGTGGTTGATTTTGCTACCGACCGTACCAAAAAGCTCGTCAAGTTCGTTCTTTATCGGCGACCAGTCGGAAGGGCACTCGTTTTCGAGCTGCTCCACTCTCATTTGAGCCGTCGCGACCTCCTGCTCGAGCTGCCCGATCAGCGGGAGAACCTTTTCCTTTTGCTCAGACCCGAATGCGTCCGCCGTCTTCTTCATCGCCTCAAGTTTCTCTTTCCATGCCGAAACCTCAGCCTTCATCGCTTTACAGTAGTCTTGTACTTGCATGATCAATCCTTTCTTTTTGGGGTTGGTTTTTTCTCTCGCTGAACAATATTCTTAGTTGGTCGCTCAGGAATGGATTTGCATAGCATATCCTGGCGGGGAATACAAGATGTTGGTGTGGTTTATCCGGGGCGAACGTATTTGGAAAGGTATAATCCGGGGTCTGAAAACATTTTCTTCCTGTAAATTGCAAATCCGTTGGCCCTAATGGAAAAATCCCTGTCTGGTTGAGGCCGCGGCCGATGTCGACATCGGATATTCCATACAGGCAATTCGCTCGGTTGAGCCCTACAAAGAGTGGTGCCCAGATGGGCCCTCAGAAGCCTGATGACGCATTAATTGTCATTCAAAGTAGTTTGTTTTTCCATGCTGCTTGACGGGTTTTTATTGACATTTCCCCTCCGGTTTTTTAGTAAGTCAGGATATCAGGGTTTTGAAAAACCCTATTGATTATGCATTTTAATTATCCATCTGTAAAAAAGGCCACGAAGGCATGACGAGGACGGCCGTCTGTGGCTTTTGTATTCAAATGGTTGAAAAAAGACAATGAAAAGAATCTGTGTCATTGATGGTCAGGGGGGCGGCATCGGGGCGACATTGATAAAATACCTCAAGGAAGCCTATGGCGAGTCGGTTGAAATTATTGGCCTGGGAACCAACGCCATCGCTACAGCCCAGATGTTGAAAGCCGGGGCCAATCGGGGCGCTTCCGGAGAAAATGCTGTCGTTCATGCAGCGGTAGCATCCGATCTGATCGTGGGTCCGATCTCAATCACGTGGGCCAATGCCATGCTGGGGGAGGTAACCCCCAGAATGGCCGAAGCCATTATGACCTGCCCCGTGAAAAAGGTCCTGCTGCCGCTTACCCAGGAGCCCGTAGTCCTGATTGGTTTGGTGAGTGAACCCCTGCCGCACATGGTTCGGCACGCCGTCAAGGAAGAGATTAAGGAGGTTTTAGCTGATGTGTGAAGCCAATGCTTATATAGCGCGCAACGATAAAAAAGAGCTCGTGTTAAAATCCGTAGACATTGTAAAACCGTTGGATGACGGTTACCTGCTGGTGGACATTTTCGGGACCCGGAAAACTGTCAAAGGCCGGCTCAAACAGATGAACCTGGTCAACCATGAAATTATCTTCGAGGAGTAAGGTATCGACCGCCTTGCGGAAAAAGGTGAGAATGCCGATCATTGCCCGGCCCTTTTTGGCTTGACAGCCTCATTGAATAAACGCTATACCGATGAACAACTGAGGCAAGAAGCCTCGAAAGACTGCCATCCGGCGAATTATCCCGAGCGCCGCAAGACAACGATCTAAATCTCAAAGCACCTTCCATTCAAGCCACGAAGGCGAATCTCTCATTCAAGAGGGCTCTCGTGGTTTTTTTGTTGGTGATTGTCCACCACTTCGATTCACAAACAAGACCGAAAGGAGGAAAAAGATGAAAATTTGGCACACGTCCGTCCTAATTTTTCTGTTGACACTGACCGTGGCGCCGCGGGCCTGGTCGCACTTTGGCATGGTAATCCCATCTGATAATATGGTTATGCAGGATGACAGCCGGAGTATCCGGGTTGCCCTGTCGTTTTCGCATCCATTTGAAATGGTGGGTATGGAGCTG
>JASFSK010000664.1:0-3387 GCA_050114455.1 Desulfobacterales bacterium
TCGAGCCGAGTACCCGGATCATTCCATCCTGGGTGAAGAATGCGGCTTGATCGAAAGTCCATCTGAATATAAATGGATTCTGGATCCATTGGACGGCACCGTGAACTTTGCGCATCAGATTCCCATTTTTTGCATATCCATCGCCCTCTCGTTTCAGGACACCATTGTTCTGGGCGTCATTTTGGATCCGGTAAACGATGAGCTTTTCACTGCAGTCAGCGGTCAGGGAGCCCAGCTCAACGGCGATCGAATCCAGGTGTCTGCATCCGAGGCCGTCTCTGAAAGTTTGCTTGTTACCGGATTTCCTTACAATGTCGGGGAGGTCTTCGAACCGGTCATGGCCCGCTATGGGCGCTGTTTAAAGGCCTCGCAAGCCATTCGCAGACTCGGTTCAGCGGCTCTCGACCTGTGTTATGTCGCCTGTGGACGTTTTGAGGGGTTCTGGGAGCAAAACCTGAAAGCTTGGGATACTGCTGCCGGCGCACTGATGGTGGTTGAAGCCGGCGGCAGGGTGACAACGTTTTCGGATCAGCCCTACCAGGTAAACCATGCCGAAATTTTGGCCACCAACGGCCGCGTTCATCAGGAAATGCTTGGGTTGATGGATATATCGGGATTGACGAAGGACGATTGACGAAGGACGAATTGTGGATGTCGCTCTCCGAGGCGTAGGCGCTGTGATCACTACGAGCCCGCTTCCAGCCCGCAGGCTTCAAGGGCTTACAGGCCGGAGGGGAGGCTTCGCTCCGTTTTTTTAAAAGTAATCTGGATATATGGTAAGGCAGAGTGGAAGAATAATGTTCAAAACTTCATATTACTTCACTTGCTTATTGTATCTAACCAGGAATAAAATGCAAAGGATACCTTGATTCGTCAATCGTCATTCGTCGTTCGTCATTCCTAGAATTTGCCGGATTCCAGTTTCTGACGAAAAATTCGGACCTGTTTTTTAATCGAGCTGTTTTGTTTGATTCCGCGCTCGATGCATTTGATGGAGTGAAGGGCAGTGGCATGATAGCGGTTAAACGATTTGCCAATGGTCTGCAATGGTGCATCGGTATAGCTGCGTGCCAGAAATATCGCCATCTGGCGAGGCCTGACAAGATTTTGTTTGCGGGATCGCGACATTACATCTTCAATGGAAACATCATAATATTTGCAAACGAGTTTCTTGATCGCCTCGATCGTAATCCGCTTGCGCTGACGAACAATGTTTTTAACGACGCTCTCCGCCAAGCTGAGATTGATGGGCATGCCCAGCAGAGAGGATTTGGCGGCCACTCCATTGAGTCCGCTTTCAAGCTGCCGGACATCATCGGTAAGTTCACCGGCCAAATACTGCAGAATATTGTCCGGAAAGCAATAGCTGTTTAACATCGCTTTTTTCTGCAATATCCTCACCCGGGTTCTGAAACTGGGCGGATCTATCGCTGAAATCAGTCCGCAGGACAATCGGGATCTCAATTTGTCGTTGAGTTTGGGAATTTCGGACGGCAGATAACAGCTGCTGAATATAATCCGTTTGCCGGATTCGAAAAGCGTATCAAGTGTTAAAGCAAGCTCTATCTGGGTGCGCTCTTTTCCACTGAGGTAATGAACATCTTCCAAGAGCAGGACATCGCATTGGCTGCGGTATTTTGCCTTGAATCTATCGATGGCATCATGCCTGAAAGCCTGCACCATTTCATTGCTAAAATCTTCGGCGGTGATATAGTAAACTCGATCCTTGGGGCTGATAGATAGAATATGATTGCCGATGGCCTGGGAGAGATGACTTTTGCCCAGGCCTGTCTTGGACAGCAAGAATAGGCCATTGTGCTGGGAATCCATACGCGATGCCATCGCCAGGGACGCAGAATAAGCGAAATCATTGTTGCCGCCGACCACAAAGCTGTCGAAGGTAAAATCCTTTCGGAAAAGATGTCCGCTCCGGGGACGTAATTGGTCATTGGGCAGCGGCAGTTGTATATGATGGTTGGCTTTATGATTCGAAGAGCCGTTTTTATTCAAAATTGTAAACGATATTTGACATTCTTTGCCCAGCGCGTGCTGCAGGGCTTTTTCGATCATTGCGCCGTAAAGGCCTTCAACCCGCTTCCTGGAAAAGAAATTCGGACATGAGATGACCCAGGCAGTTTCTTCGATTTGACTGACCTTCAACGGTTCGATCCACATATTAAAGCTATGGGAGGGAATGCGCTGTTTAATCGCAGATTTTACGCTTTTCCAGACAGTGTCCATAGAGAGTAATGTTCTGAATCTTTTATCGGTGTAAAAATAAAATTAAAGGATCGAAATTAAAGCAACCGATTGACAAAAACGATTGTAGTTTAACGGCTGGAATGGTTTACGACAGATTTCGCACACGCCGGATGAGAACTGGGAGTTTTTTTATGGTATCCCGCCAAAGGTGTCAAACCTGAAAAACCCGATTTTGAGCATTACCTCCGATACCTTTTGAACAATTTATATCTAACTGTTATCACATAAATTATTCATAGCGCAGAGACAACTATGCTTAAATACATACTTTTTGGGTTGAATATTTTTTTTAAGCATTTTAAGCAGATCCACCGACGGCAGGCAATTGTCAACATTCAGGACATCTCACATAAACTCGGATTATCTTCTATTCTCTTTAAATTTTAAATAATTTAAAAAAAAATTTTCCTCGAATCTTTAGGAATTCAAACTTCAATCGCAACAGATGGTTAGGCGAAATCTTACCAAGGCATTTTTTTGAGTCCTGTAACAGTAAAATTATCCGGACAGGTGCAGTTGGGCCGGTTTGCCTGTATAGCGGTTGGCCGGTGTATTAGAAAAGATGGCCCTTTGTTGTGAATATAAAACCAAGTCTGAAAAATATGAGCTCCGAAAAAATAGTGATACAAGGTGCCCGCCAGCACAACTTGAAAGACATTGATGTGGAACTGCCCCGCAATCAACTGGTCGTCATCACCGGCTTGTCCGGCTCGGGCAAATCCACCCTCGCGTTTGACACGCTTTACGCCGAGGGTCAACGCCGATACGTGGAATCACTTTCCACCTACGCCCGACAATTTTTGGAACGAATGGACAAACCCGATGTCGACCTGATCGAAGGTCTTTCACCCGCCATCGCCATTGAGCAGAAGACATCCAGCCATAATCCCCGGTCAACTGTCGGTACGGTAACCGAGATATATGACTACCTACGACTGCTTTTTGCCAGGGTCGGCACCCCCCACTGCCACCAGTGCGGGCGACCCATCACATCACAATCCATCGACCAGATTGTGGACCGTATCATGGCCCTGGAAGAGAACACCCGGCTGGTCATCCTGGCACCCCTGATCACCGGCCAGAAAGGGAGCCATGAAAAGCTGTTTGGCCGGCTGAAGAAAGATG
>JASFSK010000665.1:0-3385 GCA_050114455.1 Desulfobacterales bacterium
AACAAAACCCGCGGGGTGTAGATCTTGCCCCGATCGGTCTCTACCGAGGCAATTTTGCCTTTTTCGACCCCGATGCCGGTAACCGTGGTCTGCTGGTGAATGTCCACCCCGAGGTTTGCGCCACCTTTTGCGAGGCCCCAGACCACCGCATCATGGCGTAAAATTCCGCCCGGGGGATGATACATAGCGCCGAAAATCGGATAGGTAATGTCTTCGGATATGTTCAAGGCGGGCATCATCTCACGGCATTGCTTGGCATCGATCAAATGACTTTCGACCCCGTGAAATTGGGCCGTCGCAACGTTCATACGCGCCGCATTCATCGCTGCCTCGCTGTGCAGCAGATTCAGGTTGCCGCAATTATAAAACATCAGGTTGTAATTCAGTTCTTTGGTCAGTACGGGCCACAGTTCAAGTGCTTCTTTGTACAACGGTACATTTTCCTGGGTCCGCTGGTTAGCGCGCACAATGGCAGTGTTTCGCCCCGCGCCGCCAAATCCGATAAACCGTTTTTCAAGGACCGCCACATCTGTGATGCCATGATCTCTGGCCAAAAAATAGGCAGTCGCCAGACCATGCAACCCACCGCCGATGATTACGGCGTCATAGCTGGACTTGAGTCGGGGTCTTTTCCCCCACAAGGGTTTGTATCTGCCGAACATTGCTCTCCCCTTTTGTCTAAATCCTAATGATGCTTTTTAATTCAGCATCGGTCTCAATCCGAGAACCCGAAATCCAAGATCTAGAAAAATTATAAAATTGTATTATTTACAGTTGGTTATCTTATAAATCTGCCACCAGGCAGCCAATTGACAGTATTGTTACTTATGATAGTGAAATAAATCATGTCAAGGAAAAAGTGTGGCAATGAAACAATTTCTTTCAAAATGGGTTGACAAATCAAAATTTATGATCGATATAGCTATAAAACCGGTCAAATTCAATGGATTGAGAGAGTCGTGCCGAATAAGAATGTCGCATAAACCCGATGCTCAAGGGCTATTTTGCCAGGGCCGTTTTGCCATTTTTCATTTCATTTGACAATTTTTCTTACATTTGCCCCCAGCAGGAAAATACTAATGATCAACGAGCAGCCATCGCATCCGACGATAAAGGAAATCGTCGAACAGCGTCCTTCTTTGACACCAAAGGCTCGAATCCTGGGAAACTATATCCTTAAAAATCCTCGCAAAGCAGTCTTTATGACCACAAAGGAATTGGCCGAGACCTGCCGCGTCAGCGAGGCCACAGTGGTCCGGTTTGTAAACCGGCTGGGTTATAAAGGCTACGGGGCATTTCAGCAGGCCTTAAGAGATTTTGTGGATACGGAGCTGACGCTGCTGGATCGAACCGACCTGTCCGACATGCAGGGGCCGGGCACCGAGCGTCTCAGGCGGGTTGTGTTTGAAGAGATGGACAACCTCAAACACTTTTTTGAAACCGTCGATTTGAATAATCTGAACCGTGTCGTGGATTTTCTTGAAGACAGCGAAACCATCTATGTTATAGGCTCGCGCCTGTCCTACACCTTCGCATATTACCTGGGTTGGTCGCTGACCAAAATTCGATCGGATGTTCGCATTATAAAAGGCAGCGACAGCACAGCGATCGATTGGCTGACCATTGCCGCACCTGAAAGCCTGGTAATCATTATGGCCACGACCCGGTATCCCAATGAACTGATCCGGCTGGGTAAAATGGTACGGCGGCTGGGGTTGACGCTCGTTGTCATAGCAGACAGTTCCTTGTGCCCCTTAACTCATTTCGCCCACCTGGCGCTGATTGCACCGTCCAAAAATATCCCTTTCATCGGTAATCCGACAACCATTTCCTGTATTGTCAATTACCTTGTTCTGGAACTTGCAAGCCGCAACGGTGGCAGGCTGAAACAGCATCAGGAAAAATTGGAACAGGCTTATTTGGAAAATGATGTTCTGTTTAATTTGGATAGGGAAGAATTCAACATTCAATAAAGGAGGTAACAAATATGACTGAAGTATTGGGAAAAATGGCAGAGTCCTTGATCGCTGGTAAAATTGACGAAGTGACGAATCTGACACAGCAAGCCCTGGATGAAAGCATATCTTCAAAAGATATTTTGGAAAAGGGACTTCTGGCCGGCATGGAGGTGGTGGGAAAGCGGTTTAAAGCCAATGAGATGTTTATACCCGAGGTCTTGCGATGTGCCAAGTGCATGCACGGTGCCATGGAAATCTTGAGACCGCTGCTGGCGGAAACCGGTGTGGAGACCGCTGGAACCTTTGTCATCGGCACGGTCAAAGGCGATTTGCACGACATCGGCAAAAATTTAGTGGGCATGATGTTCGAAGGGGCCGGGTTCAATGTGGTTGACCTGGGTATCGATTTGGAGCCGTCGGCATTTGTTGATGCCATAAAGGAGCACAATGCCAGCCTTTTCGGCATGTCGGCGCTTCTGACCACTACCATGCCAAAAATGGCTGAAACCATCAATGCCATCAATGAAGCCGGTATCAGGGACCAGGTCAAAATTATGGTCGGCGGGGCTCCCGTGACAGCGGAGTTTGCCAGGGAAATTGGCGCCGATGCATACGCTTCCAACGCAGCCAGTGCGGTGGACACGGGCAAAGAACTGCTTGGCATGTAAACCATCTTAGGCGCTTATCAGGCTTTGTATGACAGCATGTTGTCAGATAATTGAGGCGTCAGATTTCAGGTATCAGGTGTCGGGTGTCAGGGAAAGAAGTTGTTAGATACTGACACCTGACACCTGAAACCTAATTTAAATTATCATCATGCTTGCTGCCCTTAAAGGCCACTTTTTTCGAGCACAGACTCGACTAAAAAAGTCCTTCTTGGAAAAAAACCGGCAAAAAAGGAGGTCAACTGATGTTAGAAAAAACAATGCTCATTAAAATGAACCAGCAGGCACACGGGACGCCCAGGTTTCAGATTCTTACTTCAGATCAGATAGAACAAATTTATTTCGCGGCCCTGGATGTTCTGGAGGTTTCCGGGGCCCGGGTTTTTCATGAAGAAGCATTGCGGTTGTTGAGCGACAGTGATGCCGTGGTCAGTGATACGAATCGGGTACGGATTCCGGTCGCCATGGTAGAGTGTGCCATCGGAAGCAGTCCTTCCAAATCCAATTTAACCGGTAGAAACGGCAAACGATCGATCAAATTGCAAAAAAATGAAGTGGCTTTCGGCAGCGGTTCGGATGCCGGCTTTGTGTATGACCGTAAATCCGGCGAGCGTCGCAAATCCACCTTCGCAGATGTTGAGGCCGCAGCACAAATTGTTGATTACCTGCCCAGGCTTGATTTTTGTATGTCCCACGGGTTGGTGTCGGACTGCCCCAATGCCAGGACATATGACCGCCACCAGTTTCTGGCCATGGTTAAAA
>JASFSK010000666.1:0-3384 GCA_050114455.1 Desulfobacterales bacterium
TTGTGTCTTCAATGAATTGGTCAATTTTTGCGTTGGCTTTGCGGGCAAGTTCGATCGGAAAAGGCATTGAACGCATGGATCTCGCCGCAACAGACTGCAAGCTGAGAGTGACTGCCTGCTGCCAGCCAGCGCATGTGCATCAGCATGGAATGGTCAATGAAGATTTTTTTTGAAACATCTTTATGGCTTAATTCATATAATTTTGCAAGTATTCAAGAGACCGAGTCGGGTCACTTCATTTAGCAAGAAAACCCATGGAATCGGTACCTGGATATTGCTGTAATCAGATATTGTCTAAATATGTCAATTAAAACTATGAAAATTCCAAGCACCAAAAGCCGAATATCAAAACCCCCGTATGACCAAATCTATCAATATGCAGATAAGGCGTTCTAGGTCAATGCAGTTTGAAGATGTTCGGTCTTCAGAACTTTTTATTGAAGCAAATAAAATTAATTTGGTGATTTCATCGCCCACGATGAACTCAGCGAGTAAATTAAATTTAATAACTAGATGAAAGGCGTCATATTTACCTATGTTTCCGGCACTCCCACTACCGTCACAATGATCGATCATATTCAGAGGGTCCTGAATGATTCTGAATTTGATCCGAATCTCAACTCAATCATTGTTCTTGGGGAAAGTACGCATATTCCTGGAGTTCCGAAAAATAAAATTGACACCATCAGGCGGGTTCTGGATGGGTATGCTCAGCAAAGAAAAGGGCGCAATTGTGCAATAGTCGCCCCCACTAAAAGGCTGGTGGCTTTCATGAAGTTAACCTTGGAAATGATCAATCCGGTTATATTCAATTTCCGTATTTTTCAGAACGTGGATGATGCATTCAATTGGCTGGAAAACACTGTGCAACACCAGGCCTAACCCCGAGGCCCCCCAGGCTTCTTAAACAAAAATTCCCTGATGCCGCTATGGTAACGAAACGACCGGACAATGGTAAAATTTGACAGTAGTGATGTCAGTGCCCGGTTATGGCGAAATTTCCAGGATAAATCCAGGTGCGGCTGGGGCCGAACGTCCACTCGGAAGTCTTGCCCGATGACAAACGCATTTCCGATTGACGATGTCGGCTTTTTTTCATAGGCTATCATCATCAGAAGACCTGTCGCTTTGAGCATTTTGTAACTCGAATCCGCCAGCCGGCTTACCTCATCATCCTCCAGGTGGTCACATATATCCCATAGTTGAATGCCATCGAAGTTTTGCTCTGGATAATCGAGATATTTCCATCCATTGCTCGGATTGGATTGCTTGTGCTTTTCTCCTTTAAGCCGCAAAAACATATCGCAAACATAGTGTCTTCCCATTCGATGGGCAAAAAACATCATATTTTCCTGGCAGACGGGCCCCAGATCGAGGGTTTGAGAACCCTCCAATCTTTCAAGAGTCTCGACGAACTCTTTGAGAATTGCGCTGTTGTAGCCAGCCGGGAAGGACTGCACGACTGAATTGTTTTCGTTACGGGTGGAAGATGAGAACAACGATTTTTTCTCCACTTTGGAAACGCCAGGCGGAGTTACCTGCGACTTGATGGTTTCCGGGGCCGCCGTTAGATTGCGCGAATCTGCAGCCATAGGCTTTTGGTGAGGTTCCCGATCCAGTTCAACGACACCCTTGAAATACGCGCCATCCTCAACCGAAAAGCTCTTGGCCTTGATTTCACCGTTGAAATCCGCTTCTCTGGTGACGGCTACTTTGCCCGAGGCCTCGACGGTGCCCTTAAACTGCCCGTTGATGCTCACATCCCGTGCATGGATTTCACCGTCAATGCGCCCCTTGGGGCCTATTGAGAAATTATACTTCCCCATTTCGATGTTGCCCTTCATGATGCCTTCAATCACCAAATTTTCCTCACCACGGATGTTGCCTTCAATGGTGATTCGCTCACCAATAGTTGTTGTTTTATCATTTGAGTATTTATCCTGGTTGAAGGTTTGGCGCGGAGTCGGGGGAGCAGGTTTTTCCTCCACCGTATCTCCGGCGGAAAAAGCGGTGCCGTTTTCATCTTTTTTAGGTCTTTTCAACATAGGTCCTCCTTAGATTTGTATTCAATAATTTCTAAATAGCTTAAATTCCATATTAACACAACATTGAATCCTCAACCAAAAATGATGAGTTGACATGACGCTGATTAGTTCCTATAAATTAACGGTTACCCGAATGTTGCCACTGAGGGGTAATTTTGCTGAGACATTCCAATGGCAGTATCCAACCGTCTGACGGCCAACTCATGCGATTCATGCAATCTAGCAAAAGCATCTTAATCCTGTTTCCGCTCATCTCCCTGATAGCTTCCTGTTCAACCAGCAAGACCCTAACCGTTGCGATCACAGCATCACTACTTGAAGATGTGGCGATTGCTTCCTACAAACCATCCAATCTGAACCTGATCCGCCAGGGTATCGCCTCTTATCTAATGTCGATTGACCGCATGGTAGAAGCCCTGCCCGACAATAAACGGCTGCCGATCGATTAGGGACGGGTCTGAAATTTGCTATAAGGGCGCCGCTGGCGCGAAAAACGGCCAGCCTGATAGGGAAAAGAAATTCCATGAGGTTTTCATGTCAAATTTGTTTTGGTGGATCCGGCAAGTCGTTTTAATATCAATCAGCGCCTTTTTTGTTTATTTTGGAGTCCAACTGCTGATTTCATCTTACGATTTGAAGGATCCTTTCACATTCTTAATGACATTTTTTGCCTCGAATTTTATCATTCTCATCAGTGGCACTCTGATCGTCGGCTTTGTCTATCGTATGATCAGGGCTTTCAAGCATTCAAAGAATTCCGGATAATATTTATTAGTCATGGAATTTCTTTGAAAACCATTTGCAATATATTGATATAAATTGGTTCAAGCCAGGAGGCTTGACGAATGCGGATCAGTCATGATATCCATTCGGAAACAATGATAACCCCTGGGAAATAAAGCGCAATGGTTCGGAAAAGGGCGCCGGTAAGTCCGCAATCACAGGGAAACGGTTTTTCACGTAAGAGGAGTCATGAAGACCCTCAACCTGAAAAAAGTGCAGCTATTATTGGGTACCCGGCATATTCCGGGCTCTGAAAAGGAGCTCAAGATATTGTGCACGCGGATCACGGAGCTGGTGAACTTAAACGGGGAAAAATGGGTTGAAGAAAACCGGCAAAAGCTCCTCGACGAGTGGACATTTATTGTGCAGCAGGCAATTATTTCCTGAGTGGACCTGTTCTAAACTAAATCCAAAGACTTTCCCATCATTCCACGCGACCTATAAAGACGGGCGGGCCACCGAAAAATTTCCGGCAGACATAAGATTTCATGGAGGACAAATTTAATGGCCCAATTATTCGAGAACAGCACGATCAACGGAATGGACCTTGCAAACC
>JASFSK010000667.1:0-3373 GCA_050114455.1 Desulfobacterales bacterium
AACGACTGGAGTAGATACCGTACTTGTTTAAGACGGATCGAATCTGTCTTTTCTTGCTGTAAGATGTCAGTTCTTTGAATAACTCCACTTTGTGCTGAAACGCGTCTTGGTCAAAGTTAATGAATGTGGCCGCGCGGCAACGCATGTCATGTGCCGGCTTTTTTGCAGCGCTTTGCCGGTGCTTGACAGATTGCAAGATTTTTTGAAGGTTGTGATAGAAGATGACATCGGCTTGATCTTGACGTTGTCCGTAGCCATATGAACGCTGTATACGACGAATGAGTTCAATGGTGGCGGCCGCAATGTTTAAAGCCTGGGCCAGCGTCAAGATGCTGCTGGTGGCGGCGTGTGGATAGGCAGATCTTACAAGCACAACCAGTTTTTCTAGTCGAGCATCGACCTTAACAAATGAAGGCAAACTCAACAATCCGATCGCACCATTTTCAACAAAGGCTTTTTCCCACTTTTTAAAGGTGACTCGACTAATTCCCAGAGAGGCGGCGACATGTCTTTGGGACTGTCTTTTTTGCCATACTTTTTGGATAGCGTCATAGGCGGTAAAAAAAACTTCTTGATTATATCGAAAAGGAATAGTTGACCCCGCTTCGGCAAGCGAAGATCTCACATGCGATTGAATCAACGAGAAGAACTTAAAAGAATTATCGGTAAACACCATATTATTGTGCTCACCTTTAAAGTGACCAAAATATGCGATTATGACCCCTGTTGCGCTCATATTTAAAGTGCCCGTTTTTAAAGCGAAAGTCAAGGGTTTTTTCGATAAAATGTTCATTTTGGGGATAAAAAAGAGCACTGCCAAAAGCCAAGAAAGATATAACAAACTGAAATTAATGATTAAAAATAGTTGAAGACATAATTCTTGATGAGGGGCACTTTAATTGTAAGCATAGAAGGCCACTTTAAAGGTGAGCATATGAGGGTCTATAAAAATAAATAGCTTACAACAAACTGAAATTAAATAATAATCAGACAATAATTTTTGACTGATAGGGGAATTTGCTTGACGATTTCGCTTTAAATACGCTAGAAACGGTTCTCAGATCTTTGTGGAATTGTCTGATAATGAATTCATATATTATTACTGGTTGACTTGGCTTAAGTGGATGAAAAATATATCAAAGTTAATGATAATTTCCCTCAGGATTTTTTGATTTGCGTCGAGTGATAGTCAGAATGTCCCAGTATTTTTTTAAAGTCATGATGTTGCATTAATTCATATATTCGACGGTGTATGGATTTGAGCTCTTCAATGCTGGTAAATGTCAGATTAAAGCCATAGCGAGTGGACTCAAAGTTTTTGGGCGGGATTAACCTAATGTCATTGCCAAGTTTGAGATTTTTACGATAAGTTTCAAATTTTTTTTCAGCCTCGACAATTCTGGGATATCTCCGTCGCCTTAAATAAGCACGCAACCTCCGGCTTTTTTGACCCCGGTCGAGATCCCTGTGGGTCATAATATCAATGATATGGTCGTCTTCAAGCACCTCTTTCAGAGAAATTCCTTCCCGACTACTGATTTCCCTGGAAAGATTCACGATGTCCTTTTGCTTGTTTATCCCTACTCTCAACTGGTCAAATATCCGGTTGAATATGATCGCACAGTCTGCTTCCAATGATTCGAGTTCCATGGCGACCGTCAGTGAGATGGTGCCGCCCAGGATGCTGTCCTGGATCGGTTTTGGAAGCAGGCAGAGGCGCTTGATTTTATCGATGATCGGCTCTTCTACAGCCAACCCAAGGATTGATGCCAAACCTACCAATTCCTTGGAACCGGGTATGAATGCGGAAAGTTTTTGGAGGCTGCGAGACGTTTCAATTAGGTTCAATGATCTTTGAAGCGCATTCTCTGCAATCGCCATACGCAGACAGTCAAAGGCAGCTGTTTCCGGCTTCAGTATGCGGGCGGTGATGTCGCTGAACTTCAATTTTTGGCAGGCGGCAATGCGACGAAAACCACTGACGACAACAAAGACGGAGTGGACTCTGATCAACAAGGGCGGAGTTAATAGGCCATCGTATCTAATAGATTCCAGCAGATCATTGATATCCGTCCGGGAGGTTATATGATACGTCTTGTCATTCAAATTTATCCCTGACAGCGCAACGACTTGATATTGAGCCGCTTGGACAGTTGGGTTAGGCACTTTAACTTCAGACCTCGCAGTTGATTTGGGTAATAGATATAGATCTTTAATGGGGGGGCATTTCTTATGCTGAAAAGCGCCAATTGAGGAATTCAGGCAAAATGGGAATCGGGAGATACAAGCATCATATGAGTATTTCTTAAATACCGTTATCCCCAATTCCCGCTTATGCCCAGTATACTTTTAATCAATTCTGGCACAGCAAGGTATGACGATCATTTTCTAAACCAAATGATGAAATTTCGCCCTAAAGGCCGTAATTGTCGCCGGTAAGCTGGGTAAGCGCCTCCAGGTATTTTTTCCGGGTATTCCGAATGATATCTTCCGGCAGCGAAGGTGCGGGCGGCTGTTTGTTCCATTGGATCGACAGCAGGTGATCCCTGACATATTGTTTGTCAAAACTTTGTTGCGAGCCGCCGGGCTGATAGGTGTCTTTGGGCCAGAATCTTGATGAATCCGGTGTCAGAACTTCATCGATAAGGATGAGCTTATCGGATTCTAAAAGGCCGAATTCAAACTTGGTGTCGGCAATAATAATATCCTTCTCGGCAGCCATTTCAGAACCTTTCTTATAAATCGCGAGGCTTAGATCTCTTACCTTTGCTGCGAGGTCCTTTCCGATTCGTTTTTCTGCTTCTGAAAAATCAATGTTGATATCGTGGGCTCCGAGTTCTTCCTTGGTCGAGGGGGTAAAAATTGGCTCGGGTAACTTATCCGATTCCCGCAACCCGGCAGGCAGGTCGATCCCGCAAATACTGCTTGATTTTTGATAGGACTTCCATCCGGACCCGGATATATAGCCCCTGACAACACACTCAATCGACAAAGGCTCTGTTTTTTTTACCAGCATGCTGCGGCCGCGCAAACTTTCGGCATAGGGTTGGCAGTCTGCAGGATACTCATCTACGTTCGCTGATACGACATGATTTTCAACAATGGGTTGCATCATCTCGAACCAGTACAGCGATATTTGGGTAAGGATGATCCCCTTATCCGGAACCGGATCCGGCATGACAACATCAAATGCGGAAATACGATCGCTGGCCACCATTAGCAGGTTTTCTCCAAGATCGTAGATATCTCTGACTTTTCCTCGTTTAACCAGATTCAGATTCTCAAAGTTCGTTTCATGTACAGATGTTTTCATCGACCGTTTTCCTTAATTTTAAAATGTATGCTATTCTAAGCGTTTCCTTGCCCACCAGGC
>JASFSK010000668.1:0-3373 GCA_050114455.1 Desulfobacterales bacterium
ATGGCCGCATTTTTCCTGAAAACTTGATCACCCTGTCCCGCATTGCCACGATCAACATTCATGCCTCGCTGCTGCCCAAGTTCCGCGGACCCGCGCCCATTCAATGGGCCATAATCAACGGTGAAAGGGAAACAGGCGTATGCAGCATGCTGATGGAAAAGAAAATGGATGTGGGCGACATCCTGCTTAGCGCCAATGAACCCATTTACCCCGATGACACCACCGGGACTCTGCATGACCGATTGGCCCTAAAAGGTGCTGAGATCCTCATAGACACTTTGCATGCTTTCGCCGAGAACCGTATTCGGCCCAAGCCCCAAAATCACGGCCTGGCCACCTACGCACCGATGCTTTCCAAAGACGATGGCCTCATCAACTGGAATAAATCAGCCGAATCCCTGTTTAACTTTATTCGCGGGGTTACCCCCTGGCCCGGTGCTTACACGTTTTTTGGTGATAGACGTCTGAAAATATTTAGATCACGACCCCTGGCGGTAGAAATTATGGAACCCCCTGGTACGGTTATAAAGGGGTTTGCCGATGAGCTGCGTGTGGCCACCGCCGAGGGCGCCCTTTGTGTCGAAGAAATCCAGGGTGATTCGGGCAAACGTCTCCTGGTAAAAGATTTTCTGCGGGGTAACCGGATACCAATAGGGTCGGTCCTTGGATAGCACCCTCTAATGGAAGAGTTCTTCATTTTTGAAAAAAGCGTCAGCGAATCCTTCACGAAAAGCTGCGCGTTAAGATCTGGCGCAAAAGAAATTTTGTCACAGTTAGCTGCGTGAAACTACATCCAAAATGAGAATAAAGTGACGGTGCGAAGCGACATAAAAAGATATTCATTCGTCAATATTCATTCGTCAATTCCTGGTCATCATGTCCCTTGATGCACGAAAAATGGCATTGATCATTTTGGATGGCCTCGATCAGGGCCGGCAGACGCTCGACACCCTCATGGATCGTTATGCCGCCGGTGATCAGGTAGAATCGCGGCGAAACCGCGCACTACTGCAAACCCTTGTCTATGGCGTACTGCGCTGGAGGGCTCGCTTAGACCATATAATAGCCCATTTTTCGAGCACCCGTTTTGATAAAATTAACCCGAAAGTCCTAAATATTCTCCGGCTGGCCATATTTCAGATGATTTATTTGGATCGAATCCCTCATTCGGCGGCGGTCAACACTGCCGTTGATATGGCCAAGACATCCGTTGCTCCCTGGGTGGCCCGGTATGTAAACGCCCTGTTGCGAAAAACGTCCCGCGAGCATCAAAACGTTGATTTTCAGGATATGGCTCAAAATCCAAGTGCCGCTCTGGCGACCAATAAATCGTTTCCGGAATGGATCATCCGCAGATGGCTGCAACGGTATGGTCAAGAACAAACTTGTAGCCTGTGCGATGCGACAAATTCAATCCCGTCCATTACCGTTCGCACCAACACACTTAAAATATCACCTCGCGAATTATTAGAAGAACTCGTCGGCGAGACTGATCGCGCTAAACCGACCATTTTTTCACCGGACGGTATCACATTCTTCAATCCCGGCACATCGATACCGAGGCTCAGCGGCTTTGCAGCCGGCTGGTTCCAGGTTCAGGATGAAGCCGCACAGCTGATCTCACTGCTGCTTGGTCCGAAGCCTGGAGAAACAGTTTTAGACGCATGTGCGGGCTTGGGAGGTAAAACAGGCCACATTGTCCAGCTTATGGATAATCAAGGAGAGGTTGTCGCCCTGGATGTTAACCATAGTAAACTTTCCCAGCTGGAGGCTGAGATGCGGCGATTGGGCATGTCCATTGTTTCAACCCTCTGCCTCGATCTTGAACAGGACTCACAGCAATTACCGCTGAACGGTTTTGATCGTATCCTGCTGGATGCACCTTGTTCGGGTATCGGTGTCATGCGGCGCAACCCAGATATCAAATGGTATCGATTCGAAAAAGATCTGGTTAAAAACAAGACCCGGCAACTACGATTGCTGGAGAATTTAGCCCCGGCGGTCAAACCGGGCGGCGTTATGGTGTACGCCGTCTGCAGTCCGGAGCCTGAGGAAAGCAAAGAGGTAATCACTCAATTTCTAAGCCATCGCCGTGATTATACCATTTCCGATCACAGCGGGGAACTCCCGGCTGAAATTAGCAAAATCGCCATGGTCGACGGCTTTTTCCAAACCTTTCCAAATTTAACTCAGATGGACGGTTTTTCTGCAGTTCGACTTCAAAGAAGCCAATGATTGCAAAATTTGCTAAAATTGCAACCCTGTTAATTGTCTTTTCAATGGTTGCCGGTGTTAGTGCCTATTTGACCCTAACCTATATTATCAAGAGTGAGGATTCGGTAATCGTACCGAATCTGGTTGGAAAAGATGTGGTGACTGCCCTCGAATTACTGTCCGATCTGCAATTGAATACCAAAGTGAGTGGATCGGAATATGACCGGCAATATCCCAAAAACCATGTGATTTACCAGGAGCCGGAGCCGGGATCGGAAATAAAGAAAGATCGCGATATCAGAATCATTTTATCAAAGGGTCCCAAAGAGATTGCAATGCCCAATCTAATCACCCTATCCCAGCGCCAAGCACGAATGATAATGGAGGAAAATGATATTTCTCTGGGTCATTTAACTTATACTTACTCCAATCGGGTTGAAAATGACCATGTCATCGGTCAAGTACCCCCAGCCGGCTCTATGATCATACGTAAAAGCTCGATAGATCTATTGGTGAGTCTGGGGCCCCGGCCGCTATCATACCTAATGCCGGAGATCGCAGGAATGTCTTTGGACAAATCACTGTTGATAATTGAAAGAACCAACTTGAAGATTGGAGAAATCGGCATTCGTTATGACAAGCATAGACCCCGAAATATTGTCATTGATCAGGAACCACCGGCAGGCTATCAGGTCAAAGAGGGCACCTCTGTGAACCTGGTGGTTAACCGCAAGTCAGGCAAAGCGGTCGGAACTCATCTGCAGCACTCGTTATTTGGCAGCCTGCTGCAGTATCGGGTAACTGACGGTTTTCTCAAAAAAAGAATTCGTGTGGAATTAGAAAGCGGGGGCAGCTTTGCGGAAATATTCGACGATTTCCTCCAACCTGGCGGGGATCTCTGGATTTTGGTTCCAAGAGACCGAGATACGACGGCATTCATTTTTGAGGATGACAAGCTGGTACAAACCAGGTTGTATGAGGGGTGGTAGGGTTTGCGTACACAACATCCAACAACTAAATAGTGCCCGTCCATAAATGTCCTTTATCAGTGACGGGCACCTTTTGATGTTTCCAATCCAGAAATGCGGATTTTTGCCCAAGGTCAAGGAAATCAAGCGCTTGTGCGGAGGCGTAGTTTACTACGCCGCACAAGCAAGCG
>JASFSK010000669.1:0-3373 GCA_050114455.1 Desulfobacterales bacterium
TTTAACCACTGAATAGCCGTCTTCCAATTCGACCAGCTTCATCTTCAATGCCTGGGCAAAAGGCTCTTTTTTCACGGCCTTGACAATTGCACGCTTAACTGTTTCATCCATAAATGCTCTCCCTGCCTACTGCATGGCACCACAATACCAGAAAGACGCATGGGTGACAATTGTCAGTCTTGGTAGCTATGGAGAATTTCAAAAGATTTTTTACTTGACTGTTCTACCGGGTAGCTACTATATAGCTATAAAATAATTTTTTTCGGTTGTTCGTGGCTCGAAAGGGGGTGACTTCCTGAGGCCATATCGGATAGGGTCAAATGTTCTTCTATTTCTATAACATAAGGAGGATCAAAAATGGCGAGAAAAACTTTCATAATCCTTTTGCTTGTCTGTATAGGATTGGTTTTCAGCATCTCAGGCGCATCCAGCGTCGAAGCCGGGCCGATGAAGCTTACCTACAGCAATTTCTTCCCACCCGGTCATATTCAGAGCAAATTGGCGGAAGCCTGGTGCAAGGAGGTGGAAAAGCGAACCGATGGGCAAGTCGTGGTAGACTATTTTCCCGGCCAAACCCTGACCAAGGCCAGACAGGTATATGACGGTGTGGTGGAAGGATTATCGGACATTGGATTTTCAGTTCTAGCTTATACCCGAGGTCGATTCCCAGTAATTGCCGCTGTTGATCTGCCGTTGGGATACACCAGCGGTACGGTGGCGACCAAAGTTGTCAATGCCGTTTATGATAAATTTAAACCCAAGGAACTCAGCGATACCCAGGTGATGTACCTGCATGCCCATGGGCCGGGCCTTATCCACACCAAAAGCAAAGCGGTCCGCAAGATGGAAGACATGAAGGGACTTAAATTCAGGGGGCATGGAACCAGCGCGGCAGTGGTCAAGGCCCTTGGCGGCACCCCGGTGCCCAAACCCATGCCGGAAACCTATCAAATGCTTCAAAAAGGCGTGGTGGATGGTGCTGTTTATCCCTTCGAGGCCAACAAAGGCTGGAAGCTGGGAGAGGTCACCCGATTTTGTACGGCCGACTTCACAGCCGCTTATACCACTTCATTTTTTGTGGTCATGAACAAGGATAAATGGAATTCCATATCGGCCGAAAACCAGAAGATCATCGAACAGATCAACAAAGAATGGATTGACAAGCATGCTGAGGCCTGGGACACCAGCGATGCCAAAGGCATTGTTTTTTTTCTGAACCAAGGCGGTCAAATTATCGGGCTTGATGCCAAAGAAAGCGAACGGTGGAAAAAAGCAGTCGCACCGATCATTGAAGAGTACAAAGCCGACATGAATAAAAAAGGCTTTAAAGGCACCGAGATCGTTGATTTCACAATTGAAACAGTAAACAGCCTGCAATAAGAGATTTGTACTTGGGCCCCTTTTTAGGGGCCTGACTGATTTTAAGCGTCCTTAAAACTTAATTACCGTATGGCGATATTCTGGAAAATCATCCAGTGGGTTCTGGATAAAATGAAAATCATCGGTGCTGGCTGCCTGGTCGGAATGATGCTGCTGACCTGCGCGGATGTGGTGGGTCGCAGCTTAGGCCATCCCATCTTCGGTTCGGTGGAACTCGTGGGTTTTATGGCGACCCTGGCTGTGGTTATGGCCATGCCCTATACCCACCAGGTTCAGGGTCATATCGGCGTCGAAATTATTGTGCGGTTATTTTCAGAGAAAACCCAAACCTGTGTTGATATTTGCACCGGTGTCATCAGCTTAGTTCTATTTGCTGTCGTTACCTGGCGGATGACGGTTTATGCCAATACCATGAAAGAATCGGGCGAAGTTTCCATGAACCTTGAGTTTCCCGAGCACGTGATCATTTATTTGACAGCATTTTGCATGGTGGTTTTCACTCTGATCATCCTTAAAGATATTCTAATCAATATCAGAAAGTTAAAAAATCAATGAATCCTACGATCGTCGGTATCATCGGCATTGCCATCATGGTCCTTGTTTTTTTTTCAAGGATGCCGGTGGCCTATGTTATGACCATGATCGGGTTTCTGGGGTTCAGTTTCATGATCTCAATCAAAGGAGGCCTCAATCTTCTTTCTAGGAATATTTATGAAGTTTTCTCTTCTTATGGGCTCACCACGATCCCGCTCTTTATTCTGATGGGCCAATTGGCATTTAACAGCGGTATCAGCCGTAGGTTATACGATACCGCCTATAAGTTCCTGGGCAGCACCCGGGGTGGGCTGGCCATGGCAACGGTGTCGGCCTGCACGGCCTTCGGTGCTGTCTGCGGATCGAGTCCGGCCACAGCAGCCACCATGGCAACGGTGGGGCTGCCGGAAATGAAGCGCTATAACTACGCAGATGAACTGTCGACGGGCTCGGTGGCATCCGGCGGCGGCCTTGGGATGATCATGCCGCCCAGCGTTGTTCTTATCGTCTACGGCGTGTTGACCGAGGAATCCATCGGTAAGCTTTTTGTTGCTGGAATTATTCCGGCTATTTTGGTTACCATTTTGTTTATCATTTGCATTTATATCCGATGTCGATACGCACCGGAGCAAGGTCCCCCGGGGGAAATTTTTTCCTGGAAAGCCAAACTACATTCCCTCAGCGGCTTGATCGATACCCTTTCCGTATTTGGCCTCGTCATGGGCGGCCTGTTCTTTGGATTTTTCACACCAACGGAGGCTGCAGCGGTCGGTGCCTTCGGCGTCTTGGTGGTATCTTTGCTCAGACGGCAGCTTACCTGGCAGGGTTTTGTAAAATCGCTTTATGAAACCCTGCGGACATCATGTATGGTTTTGCTCTTAATCGCCGGTGCGGTTGTCTTCGGTAAATTTTTGGCCATCACCCGGATTCCCTTCAACATTGCCTCCTGGATCGGAGGATTTGATCTGCCGCCCTATGTGATCATGGCTATGATTGTGCTCGTTTATTTTCTGGGTGGTTGTTTCATGGATGCTTTGGCTCTGGTAATGCTGACCATCCCGATTTTCTTGCCGGTGGTCGCCAGTCTCGGCTATGATCCGATCTGGTTCGGTGTCATTATCGTTATGGTTACGGAGATGGGCGTGATCACCCCCCCGGTGGGAATCAATGTGTACGTGGTGTATGGTGTCGCTGAAGGTATCATCGGTGGGGTGCCGCTGGAATCTATATTCAAGGGGATTCTGCCGTTCCTGCTGGCCGTGATTGTAGGTCTGATCATTCTGATCCTTTTTCCTCAGATTATTCTATTTTTACCAGACCTAATGTACTAGGCGGGTTGCGGGTGCAAGAAAAAAAGCATCGCGCATGGGGCCTACAGCATAGTGGGCAGACGACAGAAGTCGGATGACAGAGGACAGAACACAGATAAAATAAGGAGTTGAATTTGGCCAGCCCTGGT
>JASFSK010000670.1:0-3363 GCA_050114455.1 Desulfobacterales bacterium
TTTAGGTTACAACTCATCAGGCTTAGGATCTCCATCAATGATCGCCTTTATCGCCCGTAGCGTCATTCAGAAAATCATCACCCTCTTTTTTGTGGCGGTGGTGTCCTTTTTGATCGTTCACCTGGCACCCGGCGAACCCAGCCAGGTAGATCCGCTCAATCCCAAATTCACCCCCGAAATGGTCGAACGATTCCGCACAGAGTTTCATCTGGACGAACCTCTATACATCCAATTTGTCTATTTTTATCACGATCTTTTTACCGGCCGAACCCTGTCATGGAAAGACAACCAGTCGGTTCTAAAAAAAATCCGGGAAAGGTTTTTAAACAGTCTGCCTCTTTTCATTGTGGGAACGATTCTCACCTGGACCATCTCGTTTCCGATTGGGATTCGCTCCGCCATCTTCCGCGGCGGGGTGTATGATCGCAGTGCCACCTTCTTCGCCTATCTCTTGATCTCAATACCGGGGTTTTTTTTCGCCTATATTCTGATCATATTCGTGGTATCGCAATTCCAGGTGCCGGTCATCGGCATGGAAACATTCGGCACCGCCGGAGCGTCTTGGCTGCAGATGGCGATGGATCGAATCTGGCACCTGCTGCTTCCCTCGCTGCTAAGCGCCACCGGGGGCATTGCAGTCCTATCCAGGTATGTCAGAAGTCAAATGCTTGAAGTCGAGGGCCAGGATTATGTGCGCACCGCCAGGGCCAAAGGGCTGCCAGCGGAACAAGTTCATTACAAACACGCCCTGCGCAATGCCCTGCTGCCGTTTGTAACCATGTTCGGCCTGATATTGCCGGGTTTGATTGGTGGTTCGGTCATCATAGAAACAATTTTTTCATGGCCCGGTATCGGTCGGATGGCGTTTGAAGCTATTTTGGCCCGTGATTACCCCATTATTCTGACTGTCAACTTTGTCTCGGCAGTACTGGTCTTGGCAGGAACTTTCATATCGGATATTTTATACATGGTGGTGGATCCGCGAATACGGTTGTAAAACGCAATGGTTCAAAGGTTCAGGGTTGACCGAAATGCTAAACCGTTGATCGTTAGGTTCTGAATCGGGTACGTAAACTTAGAATTATCAAAACATCTCGTAGCGGCGTTGAGGCGTTGTGTGAAAAACTTGAACCTCACGCAACGACCGGACAAGGATTTTTCTAAAGATCAATATCTCGTGGGAGCGGCGCCGCAGGCCTGAACAGCGGCCGGTTTAATCGAGAAAGAAACTAATGAACATCCAACATTGATGGATTGTATTCTGTCTATTGAGAAAAATCTGAGCGAAGCGACATCCATTATTCGTCATTCGTCAATCGTCCTTCGTCATTCCAATAAGGTATCAAATTATGACAGCCCACATGCCAGGCAACTCGCAAAGCCAACGAGAAAAAGATAGCACCGAGATGACGGCAGACCAGTTGTACGAGCCTCTGGCGCCAAAGCGCACCCGACGGCAGGAATTCTGGTTGCTGTTTAAAAAAAACAGGCTTGCCGTTCTGGGGCTCATATTGTTTGTCTTATTTTTCTTTACCGCCCTGACGGGCCTCTTGCTAACTTCCGGGCCCAACCCGGAATTTGACCCGGCCCTGATTCGACTGCAGGAAAAACTTCGCCCCCCCCTTTCCAAACCCAATCTGGAAACCTTGAATCCCATTGAGATCCCGGCGCTGTCGATTTATCTGTTAGGCACCGATGACTTGGGCCGGGATGTTTTTGCCAGAATGCTTCAGGGCGCCTGGGTGTCATTGACCGTCGGTTTTGTGGCCGTCGGCATCTCCGTTTTTATCGGAATATTTCTGGGAGGAATGGCCGGTTATTTCGGGCAACGCCACATTCGTGTAAATCACCTGCTGTGGTCGGCTATGGTGATCGTCGGCTTTTTTCTGTTGTCAACCGATCACGTCCAACCGGGAAGCATCCTGATTGTTTGCGCCACCTTGATCGCCATTTACCGTATCAGAAAAAAGCCACTGCAAAAAAAGCACCAGAATCGTTTGAAGCGCATGATGCAAGCAAACACCCTTTCGGTTGATACGCTGATCATGAGATTTGTGGATGTTATGTTGTGCTTTCCCAGTTTTTTTCTGATCCTGACCGTCGTGGCCCTGCTTCCGGCCAGTATTTACAATATCATGATCGTCATCGGCTTGACCAGCTGGATGGGGGCTACTCGTTTTGTACGGGCCGAATTTCTTTCACTGAGAGAACAGGATTTCGTGGCAGCCGCAAAGGTGCTGGGGCTGGGCAATTTTCGGATCATATTCCGCCACATGATGCCCAATGCCATCGCGCCGGTACTGGTATCGGCCACCATCGGTATTGCAACTGCCATACTGACCGAAGCGGGTTTGAGTTTTCTGGGGTTTGGCGTGCCGCCGCCCCACGCAACCTGGGGAAACATTCTTTCAGACGGCAGAAGATTTATATTCGATGCTCCCTGGTTGACGTTTGTACCGGGGGTTGCCATCCTGCTGGTTGTGCTTTCCTTTAACCTGTTTGGCGAAGGATTGAGGGATGTGATGAATCCTAAACTTCGGGAAAGACAATGAGAGGAATGTCGAATGACGATTGACTATTGTCGAACAAAAGAATCCTATCGATATATAGTTTTTAGATTATTGAAACGAAGCGACATCCGCTAATCTTCGAATTCAATATAATAGGACCTTAGCACCCGATCCAAATCGAATATGGGTAACAACAATAACATATTGCTTTCGGTAAGAGACCTGAAAGTCAACTTCCACGGCGATGATGAGCTGGCACGCGCGGTGGAAGGCGTCAGTTTTGATGTCGGACGGGAAGAAACGGTATGTCTGGTCGGTGAATCCGGATGTGGTAAAACCGTGACAGCGCTGAGTGTCCTGGGTTTGATCCCCTGCCCTCCTGGAGACATCACCAGCGGTGAAATTTTATTTGACGGCCAGAACCTGCTTGATTTTAATGAAGAGCAAATGCAGACCATTCGCGGCAATCATATCGCTATGGTTTTTCAGGAGCCTCTGACTTCCCTAAACCCAGTATTCACCATCGCTGATCAGATCGGAGAAGCCATTCATATTCATCAACCCGTGGCCAAGGATATGCTACAATCGCGTTGTGTTCAATTATTGACGGATGTAGGTATTCCAGGGGCAGAAGAACGCATCAACGACTATCCCCATCAGCTGAGCGGCGGGCAGCGTCAGCGGGTGATGATCGCCATGGCGCTGGCGTGCAACCCGGAACTGGTGATCGCCGATGAACCCACTACTGCCCTCGATGTGACGGTACAGGCTCAGATATTACGATTGTTTAAATCCATACAACTCAAACACTCGATGTCGGTTTTATACATTACGCACGATCTGGGTGTCGTCG
>JASFSK010000671.1:0-3355 GCA_050114455.1 Desulfobacterales bacterium
GCTGCTAACCAAAGGTGACACCGTTTTCAAAGGATATTACAAGAATCCGGAAGCCACGGCCAAGACCATCATCGACGGCTGGTTTCACTCCGGCGATGCCGCCATCATCGATGATGACGGCCATGTAGTGATCATCGACCGCATGGCCGATGTCATGAAGTTGTCCGACGGCAGCCGATTTTCTCCCCAGCTAATTGAGAATAAATTGAAATTTTCACCATTCATTATGGATGCTGTGGTTATCGGCCAAGAAAAGCCTTACATCAGCGCCATGATTTCCGTCGATGCCGCCAATGTCGGCAAATGGGCGGAAAACAGGCAGATTGCCTATACGACCTTTACCGATCTTTCCCAAAAAAAAGAGATCTATGAGCTCATCGCCCAGGAGGTGGCCAAAACCAACCACTCCCTGCCGAAGGTGGCCAAGGTACGAAGGTTTGTACTGCTCTACAAAGAGCTCGATGCCGATGATGAAGAATTGACGCGCACACGCAAGGTGCGGCGTAAATTTGTTGTCGAGCGCTATAAACAACTGATTGATGCACTTTACGGTGATAAAGAAGAGATCGATATCGAAGCCGATATCCGGTATCAGGATGGGAAGGAGTATCGGATGAAGACCCGGGTGATGATCAAGCCGGTGGTGCAATAGGCGATAATTTAGAATGGATCGGACTGACCCATACCAACTTGTTGTCGAAGATATTCATCTGAGTTTCGGCGGGCTGAAAGCCCTTTCGGGCGTCACCACCGGAGTGAAAAAAGGGGAGATATTTTCGATTATCGGGCCCAACGGCGCCGGCAAAACCTGTTTGCTGAATTGTATAAACAGCTTTTATCAGCCCCAAAAGGGCAGGGTTGTTTTTGAAAGCGCCGATATCACCCGTCTCAAGGCTCACCAGATTGCCTCGTTGGGTATCGCCCGCACCTTTCAAAATGTTGAACTTTTCGCTCATATGACGGTTCTTGACAACATCAAGCTGGGAGGCCATGTACATCTCAAATCCGGGGTGCTATCCGGCGGCATTTATTTCGGTAAGGCTCGCAGGGAGGAAATGACGTTTCGCAAGCACATTGAAGAAAAAATTGTCGATTTACTGGAAATTGAACATATTCGCAAACAACCCGTTCATTCGCTGCCCTATGGTCTTCAAAAACGGGTTGAACTTGCAAGAGCCCTGGCCATGCGGCCTAAAATTCTGCTGCTGGATGAACCCTGTGCCGGGATGAACCTGGAAGAAACCGAAGACATTGCCCGGTTTGTACTAGACATCAACGAGGAATGGGATGTGACGATCATTTTAATCGAACATGACATGGGAGTGGTCATGGATATCTCGGACCGCGTCTGTGTTTTGGACTTCGGGTTGAAAATCGCCGAAGGTGTTCCCAAGGAAATCCGCCACAATGAGCAGGTGATCAAGGCTTACCTGGGTGAGGAGGATAAGACCTATTCGCGGTTAGATGCATGAAACGGGCCACATTTTTTAATGACACGGGCTTTCAACGTTAAGATCACTACCCAGGCCGGACAAGTTGGAATTGAAGATTGAAGATTGAAGATTTAAGGTCCGCCTCCGGCAGATCCAATTGAAAAAAGGACAGAGAGAAGCGACCACCACAATTCTTCAATCTTCAATCGACAATCTTCAATGTTTGCGCGATAGGGAAAATAGATCAAAAAAATAAATTTAACAAATAACATGCCAAAATAACAAGTACGTCACCGAAGAAGCCCATGGTACCACTGCTGGAAGTCAATAATATTGAAGTGATCTATCATAATGTGATCCTGGTGTTAAAAGGCATGTCACTGAAGGTTGATGAGGGGCAGATCGTCGCTATTTTAGGAAATAATGGGGCCGGCAAAACCACGACCCTCAAGGCGATCTCCGGTCTGTTAAAGTCGGAAAACGGTGAGGTTACCGACGGCAACATTCGCTTTATGGATCAACAAATTGATCGACTCTACCCGGAAGAACTTGTGAGAATGGGTATCTTCCAGGTTATGGAAGGACGCAGGGTTTTTGAAGATCTAACCGTCGAAGACAATCTGATTGCCGGGGGACACACCGTAAAAAACAAGTCCCGACTGAAGCAGGATATGCAGATGGTCTATGCGTATTTCCCAAGACTTTACCAGCGTCGTAAGGTGCTGGCCGGCTACATCAGTGGCGGTGAACAGCAGATGCTGGTCATCGGCAGAGGATTGATGGCAGCACCAAAGCTCATGCTCATGGATGAGCCCTCTATGGGGCTTTCACCGATGCTGGTCGGTGAAATCTTTAAAATAATTCAGCGTATCAACAAGGAAGAGAGGGTCAGTATCCTGCTGGTCGAACAAAATGCACGTCTGGCCCTCAGCATTGCCGACCATGCCTATGTGATGGAAAACGGCCGCATCGTACTTGACGATTCGGTCGATAAGATAAGAGAAAACGCCGATGTTCAGGAATTTTACTTGGGACTGACGGAAGTGGGCAAAAAGAAAAGCTACCGGGATGTAAAACACTATAAACGGCGTAAGCGTTGGTTGACCTGAAATTAATCCAACACATACCGCGGATAGGTATGTTTTGCGCGTTCGGCTATTTCCAAATCGATCTCTACCGTGAGAAAGGGCTCTTTTTGGGCGGTTACACCCATTACTTCTCCTTCCTCAGGCTCTATCACCCACCCGGCGCCGCCAAAGTCGATGGCTTGCGTATTGGGGCCGCTTAAATTTGAAGACAGGCAATAGGCCCCGGATACTACTGCCGCCGCCCGACCGCCTGCAATCCATTTTTTCACCGAACGCTTCGGTGTGACCCGCGGACACAACAGCAGGTGAATGTCTTGCCTGCAATAGCTGCGGGCATGCTCCAGAAACCACAATTCAGTGCAAATTAAAAAACCAATAGTAATTTCCCTGCAGCGAACGACGTTAAATTCTCGCATTCCTCTTTCGTACCACGATGCTTCCCAGAAGCCTTCTTCATCGGGCAGATAATATTTGACATGAGATGGTTGGTAACCGGAGTCGGACTGCCATACAAACGCCTCGTTGCGGCATCTACCGTTCTGAATTACCGGCCGCGAACCGGCAACAATTGCCGGTGAAAGTTCCGGTAAGCGCAGAATCCACTGGTCGTGCGCAGCCACCGCTCGCTGCCAGATGCCCGGATCAACCTTATCCTTCTTGGCAGCCCATGGATGAAAGGGCATTTCCGGCAGCAGGACCAAATCACTTTTTGCGGATTTTACGTGGGCTGTCAATGCCAGCCAGTCCTGCTCCAATCCATCGGTGTCATTTCTTAGTTCACATACGGTTACTTTCATTGTCGTTATCATCATTCGATTCGAGCATCCAAGGTTT
>JASFSK010000672.1:0-3354 GCA_050114455.1 Desulfobacterales bacterium
TCAAACAAGGTTTTGGCTGTTTTATAACCCGAATCGACACCGTCCAGAGTTGTATGAACCACCCACCAGGGATCATAATCCCAGGGGCCCACGTTATTGGGCTTATTCCACTCGGTTGCGAAATAAACATTGGCTTCCCTGCATATTTCAGCCAGTCGGGTGGCCACTGGCGACTCATTCGGATCAAAATAGAAGATAGCATTCTTGCCGGTCCTTGCCAGGACCGATCTCAGATCACTGACCTGCTTCTCGCTGCTCCCTTCGCTGAGCAAGGTAATCCGTTTGTCCTTCGGCACCCCGATGGCATCGGCAAACATATTAAATCCTTTGCCGATGGCGTGATAGTATTCATTATCAAGGGTTCGGATGGAGATTACCAGATAGGGTTTTTCATCCGCCATACCAAAACCGGTGAAACTCAAAAAGAAAATTGCTGCTACGGTGAATATTACTGCCCATTTTCTTGTCATGCTATATCCCTCCTTTTTCTATAATGGTTTAATTCACTCAGTCGTATATACCGAATACTACTTGCCGAATTCGAGAACTTCATGAACTGTCTGAATTACATGCCGGGGGGTAAGGCCGTATTTTTCTAAAAGATCCTCATTCGCTCCGGATTCGGCGAACGTGTCCCGGCAACCAACGCGTTTCATCGGCAGGGGGCAATTTTCCACCAAAACTTCGGCCACGGCTCCACCCAACCCGCCGATGATACTGTGCTCTTCAACCGTAACAACTCGCCCCGTTTTTGATGCCGCTTGGATGATGGCTTTCTCATCTAGTGGTTTTAACGTCGGAACGTGCAACACCGTAGCGCCGATGCCTCGGGTTTTCAACTGGTCGGCAGCCTCGAGACAATCTATGGTTTTCTGGCCGGTGCCGATTAGCGTCACATCACCACCTTCCCTCAAGACGACGGCTTGGCCGATTTTAAACTCATAATTTTCCGGCATCACAACCGGGCACGGATCCCGGGTCAGGCGTAAATATACCGGCCCCTCATATTCCACAATGGCCTTCATGGCGAGTCTGACCTCCAAACCGTCGACCGGGGCAATCGTTGTTACATAGGGCATGGCGCGGAAGACGGCCATATCTTCGATCGTCTGGTGGGTTTTGCCGGTTTTGCCGGTCAAAATGCCGCTGTAGGCCCCAACCATCTTGACATTCAATTTGGGCTGGGCAATCGCCACCCGAATCTGGTCCAACGCTCTTTTTGCGGTAAAACAGGCGAAAGTGGTTGCAAAAGGAATAAATCCTAGTGTCGCTAAACCTGCCGCCACCCCAAACATATTTTGTTCGGCAATGCCCATTTGCAGAAACCGTTCCGGGAAAACCTGGGCAAACATATCTGTTTTGGTGGAAGTGGCCAAGTCGCCGTCCAAAGCGATAATTCTGGAATCGTTTTGGGCCAAATCAACCAATGCCTTGCCAAATGCATCACGCTGGGCTATTTCCTGAGACATTTTCCCTCCCTTCCGATTTCTTTACTTTATTCTTGCATAGAATGCGGTATACTATCCAGTGCGTTGCGACGAAAACCCTTGCCAGTGCTGGATGATCATGGATCCTGGTTTCTGGCCTCCGGCTCGTAGAGCCTACAGAGCCTACGCCTCGGAGAGATACTCGATATGTTTGGATTTTACCATCAATTCATTGCTGATTTTCCAGCATCAAGCATCGAGCATCGGGCACTGAGCATCTACCCGGATCATGCAAACATCACCAGATTTTCTACAATCCGGTTGGCAAGATTTTATAAAACGCTGGGCTTTGGCTTCTTCAATACCCTGATAGATTTCAAGATTAGCAGTTTTCCAATTCTTCCAGCGCACAAGTGCACTGATCGTCGTTAGGAGCTTGGGCATGCCACTCGTACCGGCCTTCCATAAATGATACGCCTTTACCTTTGATGGTATTGGCGATGATCATGCTCGGCATACCCTTGACCGCTTGGGCTTCATTAAAGCCTGCCATGATCGCCTCAAAGTCATGACCATCGACTTCAATGACATGCCATCCAAAGGACTTGAACTTGGCGGCAGGGTCATCCATCGGGCACTGGGGTTCCGGATGCTGCCATCCGTAGAGTTGAACCCTGTTATTGTCAAGAATGCCGATCAGGTTGTCCAAGCCGTAGCGCGCGGCAACGAAAGCGGCCTCCCAGATTTGGCCTTCCTGAATTTCACCGTCTCCGAGCATCACGTAGGTCAGGAATTCCTTTTTTAACATCTTAGCCCCTAAAGCAATTCCGATTCCTGCAGAAAGGCCTTGCCCTAACGACCCCGTCGACATGTCAATGCCGGGTGTCATGTTCATATCAGGGTGGGCCTGCATTCTGGAATCAATAGTGTCAAACGTTTTAAGCTCTTCCACCGGGAAGTAACCGCGTTCTGCCAGCACCGCATACAGCCCGATCGAAGCATGGCCTTTGGAAAGGATAAACCGGTCCCGATCTTCCCAGCGCGGATTCTGGGAGTCAATCCGTAGCGTCTTAAAGTACAGCGCAATCAGCAGTTCGACGGCAGACAGCGAACCGCCAGGGTGGCCACACTTAGCGACGTGAACGCTGTTCACGATATTGATGCGTACTTTTTTTGCTATCTCCAAAAGCTCATCATTTGTTTTTCCATCCTCTTTTGTCACGATAGCCCCCCTTATTACCTTAGAAGTTTGAATCAAGCCATTGAAATTTATGATTTAAATTCTCTCAGATCTAAGATAAAAAATCTGAAGTGTAGAGATGATAGGATTTCGTCATATCTAGTGAAATAGGCAGTGCGGAATCTGCCATGATGTAAACTATTCAAGCCAAGATAGAAATCTACTTTTTATTTTTTAAAGTATAATTTTGATTATTCAAATAAAATAGTCAATTCCATTTGTCAAGGAAAAAATTATTTTTTTGAAAATTAAAATCTTTACTGATATATGTATATATATCAATGTATTAGTATATATCTAAGATATTTTGCATTTTTTTAGCTATTTTATTGAATAAAATATAGCTTTTATTATCAGAAAATATTCAGGAAATGATAAAAAAAAATGGAAATCAAATGGTCAGCATTCAACGTTCACTAAACAGTAAAATCAGGAGGTCTATAAATGGATCAAACAGCAACTGGGGATAAAGAAAGTATTCGGTTCTTTAAAAGGGTGGTTAAGAGAAGCTGAGTTTTATTAAAATGAAAGCTATTTCTGTATCCGATCGGATAATGATTGTGCCGCTGAACGCACCATATCGATCAAATGGGGTAGCTTTTCTTCGGTATAATCGCTTGCCACACCGGCAATGCTAATGGCGGCAACGACATCGCCGTCGATTTTTCTGACAGGGCAACCGATGGC
>JASFSK010000673.1:0-3353 GCA_050114455.1 Desulfobacterales bacterium
CAGTAATTCTTTTGATAAGGACGACATTCCGCTGATTGCCGTACCCTATATGGGAAGATCCGGAATGGATCTCTGTAAAGAGCATGGTGTGTCCTGGATCGATCTATCAGGAAACGCTCATATCAAAGCTCCAGGTCTTTTGATTCATATCGAGGGCCGGCCAAACAAATTTAAAAAAGCCGGCCGGCCGGCCAACGTGTTTGCACCTAAAGGTGCCCGAATCGTGCGGCAACTGCTTATTGATCCGAAACTAAGCCACAATCAGCGAGAGCTTTCGCAAATCACGGGTTTGGACGAAGGATATACCAGCAGGATAGTCCGAAGACTGGAAGAGCTCCATCTGATCGATAGAGATGATAAAGGGGGTTTGAAGCCATCAAATCCAGATGAGCTTCTTGAGGCTTGGCTTGAGGCTTACGATTTTTCAAAGCATCAAATCATCAAAGGACACGTTGCTGCTCGATCGGGAGAGGAACTGCTAAAAAAAATGACTCGGATCCTTTCCGACCAAAAAGTCAATTACGCCGCAACTGGGCTGGCAGGAGCCTGGCAATATACCCACTTCACCAAATTCCGTATGGTCACTTTGTTTTTAGCTGATTCGCCCGAGAAAAACATTTTTGACCAGCTCCATTTTAGGGAGGATGATCGTGGCGCAAACACCTGGCTGGTCGTTCCCAACGATAAAGGTGTTTTCCATGGATCGTTGGATCAGGCAGGTATTGTCTGTGTACATCCTGTACAAGTAATTCTCGATCTCAAAGGGCATCCTGAACGGGCGAAAGAGACCGCCTCGATGGTTCGCCAGGAAAAACTGAAATGGAGGCGGGATGCCTGAAAAACCCTCATTCGCGCACGATTACACAAAAGAAAATGTAGAGTCAGTGCGCCAAACCTGCCTTTACGTCTCCACAAAACTCGGAGATCTGTTGGATGATCTCGTGGTTGTTGGCGGCCTGGTGCCCTCGCTTTTAATTCCGGATGAATCCCTTCCAGATGGTGAAGATGTCCATATCGGGACCATGGATTTGGATCTTGGCCTTTCTTTGGCGATCCTTGATCGGGAACGATATGAGGATCTTACCCAAAGGCTTCACAGATCGGGTTTTGAGCCAGACGAGAACGAGGAGGGCAATACTACATTTCAAAGATGGAAGGTTCGCACCTCCTCCGGTTTGAAGGTGACTGTTGATTTTCTGATTCCACCAAGTCTTGATACTGACAAGGGAGGGGATCTACGTCACATTGAAAAGGATTTTGCAGCCGTCATAACGCCAGGCCTTCGTTTGGCGTTTCAGGATAAAAAGAAAATCTCCTTAAAAGGAGTCACATTGAAGGGTGAAAAGGCTGAGCGCGAAATATGGGTGTGTGGTCCTGGTGCCTTTATTGTGCTGAAAGCCCTGGCATTTCATCAAAGAGGTGAAAATAAAGACGCGTATGACCTTTATTTTGTGATCCGAAACTATGGCAGCGGAATTGATGAGGTCTGCGAATGCCTCAGCCCATTATTGAAGGAGGCAGAAACAAAACGCGCACTTGAAATCTTGTTCCGCGACTTTGTAGATCCGGATAGTCTTGGGCCGAGCCGTGTTGCGCAGTTTCAATACAATGAGCCAAACCCTGAAATTCAGGCGGATGTTGCTGGATATATCCGTGAACTGCTGGATACGTGCTCATAAGTTGGATCGTAGATTAGCGATATTCGGTAAACATTCGTAAACCGTTGCAAACCCCTGTGGCCGTAAGGACCACCGTAGGTTCGACTCCCGCCGCCTCCACCACTAATTATAAATATCTAAAAATATTTATAAATAATACTCCCGTTCGGTTAAATACTGCAAAAGACCCAAATTGGCAACCGAATCAATTTGTGTCTTTATTTGATAGGTTGTCGATTTCTTATATTCGGCGCCCCATAAATCCATTAATTTAGGGTTAATTCCTGCTGGTTTTCATTGGATATTTGCTTTCGGTGAGATCAGAATGGAATTATAGAGGCTTCTGGATCAAATCCTGTGAATTACCTGCCTTGTTCCCAGTTGTCTTATTTTAGCAAAAAGGTCCAAGTTAAAATAATCAAGATTGCAATTTTAGTCAAATCGATTGACTCCTGTCTCGATATTTGTTATTTTAGATTATAGCCTTAAGCTAAAATAACAAAAATACTTATTTTAGGATACGAAGAGAGATGAAGCGAGATCTTCAGGGTCATTATGTCAAGGTATCAACCGTGGGTGAAACGGCTCAGGCTTTCGTTCCTGATTCATTGCCACCGGATCCGAGCCTCGATTGGAATTCGGAATTACACAGTAAGTTTGACCAGGCGTTATTGGCTCTGGGTCGGCTTGACAGCATCTCGACCTTCCTGCCGGATATCCATTTGTTTCTGTACATGTATGTTCGCAAGGAGGCAGTACTTTCCTCCATGATCGAGGGAACGCAGTCGTCATTATCCGACCTTCTGCTATTTGAATTGGATATGGAATCCGGAGTGCCATTGGATGATGTCCGGGAGGTCAGCAATTATGTGGCTGCCTTGGATTACGGGCTAAAGCGACTATCTGAAGGATTTCCGTTGTCTCTGCGACTGATCAGGGAAATGCACGGTATGTTGCTTCACAAAGGACGGGGCTCTAACCAAACACCTGGTGAATTTCGAAAGACTCAAAACTGGATCGGCGGCACCCGACCCGGCAACGCAGCTTTTGTTCCGCCACCGGCCGATAAGGTAATTAAGTGTATGGGTGAGCTGGAATTGTTTCTACATGACCAGCCCCAAACCACTCCGGCATTGCTCAAGGCGGCACTGGCCCACGTTCAGTTTGAAACCATCCATCCCTTTTTAGATGGAAATGGTCGTCTTGGTCGTTTGCTAATCACGCTGCTCTTGTGTGAACAAAAAATACTTCGGGAACCGATGCTCTATCTGAGCCTCTATTTCAAAACGCATCGGCAATATTACTATGAGCTTCTAAATGGCGTTCGTTTGAGTGGTGACTGGGAAGCCTGGCTCGATTTCTTCGCCGAAGCGGTCATTGTCACGGCTACCCAGGCAGTGGACACCGCCAAACAGCTCGTAGATCTTGTTAATAAAGACCGAGACAGAATCAGTAGGCTTGGCCGGGCGGCAGCTTCATCCCTGCGGGTTCATCAAACCTTGATGGGTCGCCCTATCACGGCCTCCAAGTGGTTAGTGGAACAAACAGGTATCACGCCAGCCACGGTCAACAAATCCCTTGAACATCTGGAGCGGTTGGGGATTGTCCGTGAACTGACCTCCCTTAAGCGAAATCGAATTTTCAGTTATACTGGATATTTGGAAATCATGAACCAAGGGACGGAGTTGCCCGACT
>JASFSK010000674.1:0-3347 GCA_050114455.1 Desulfobacterales bacterium
GTTGGACCCCAAACAAACAAAAACCGATGTCAAAAAGCATGCGTCAGCAAAAAAATCAGAATAAATCAAATATGTTGAAAAATAGAAACAAAAAGCGGTTTTCAACCTATCTGGTGACAACCTTTGTTGCGCTTGCCACCTTGTCGGTCTTTGTCATTCTGATCGCGTTGTACGGATATTTCGGCAAGCGGGTCGAGTCTGCATTTCGCAAAAAAATACTGGCTGAAAAAGGTCAGGTCGAAATTATGCTCGATAACCGTATTTCAAGTATTGTCAAAATGTTAAACGATCTTGGCGCTGATAATATTATCCGGGTCACCGTGATGCTCGACGGGACGGCCCAGATAAAAGACCGGATATCGGAGTTCTACACTTCCGGCGAGGGGATTTACTTATTTATTAAAAAACAGGGTGAGGATTCCGTTATTCCCACGGAATACCCCCAAATATCTGCGAAACTGGTCAATCTCGTCCAACAAAGTTACCCATACGGCGAAATTTTAACGGAAAGGGGAAAAAACCGTCTGGTATGGTGGCTTTCAACCCCTATCATGCATCAAAACAAGCTGATGGGGACGGCCCACGCTTTATACGATATGACCCAGGACCTGAAGCTGATGAACTCCGTCCGCCAAACCGTGAGTGGCGAAATTGCGATAGTGACATCCGAAGTCTTACACAGTTTGACTTCGGACCGGACTTCACAGTTAAATGAAGAAACCATTCAAAACATGACCTTGAATCCGGAACTTGTCCCTTTGGGCGATCGATTTATCTTGTCCAAAATTTATGGCTTTAATAGCCTTTATTTCCAGTCCTCACTAGAACCGTTAGCGGCAGACAAGCGCAAGGTCGCTTTCTGGATTGGATTGCTCTCGATTGTTATTTTGGCAGTCTCCACCCTGGTATCCATTTCCCTCGGTAAAAAAATGGTGAAACCCCTGCGCCTCATGACGAAAAAAGCCATTCAAATCTCCGAGGGTGAAAAAAATCTGCTCTTTGAAGACACCCACAGCAGTTACTGGGAATTCGATCAATTGTCCCAGGCTTTCAACTACATGCTGGCAAATTTAAAGGACGCCGAAGAACAATCCCGCTATAAGGAACTTCTGGAGAACGTTGATGATGCGGTCTACATTCTTGATTTGGAGGGCAATGTACTGGAGGCCAATCAAGCAGCCTATTCCTGGTTGGGATATCCACAGAAGCAGTTTTCAGAGTTGAATATCGCTGACATCATACCCCGGGAGGACGCCCGTTCAATTGTTGAGCGGCTGGGCAAAGAAATCCGGGCAGATTCCCACCCAAAAGTCATCGTTGAAACCACCCATGCGAGGACAGACGGGGAGCTGATTCCGGTTGAAATCCATTCCCGCGCAATTTCCTATCGTGGTCGCCGTGTGATTCTCAATGCCGTCAGAGACATCACGTTGCGAATTGAGGCTGAACGAGATAAAAGACTCCTGCAACGCCAGCTGCTCCACTCTCAAAAAATGGAGGCTATCGGGACCCTGGCCGGTGGCATTGCGCATGATTTCAATAATCTTCTAATGGGAGTCCAGGGATATATCTCTCTGATGCGGTTGCAAACAAATCCGGATGATCCAAATGCTGAATATATCCAAGGGATTGAAACCGCAGTCAAAAATGCCGCCGATCTAACCAAACAGCTGCTGGGTTTTGCCAGAAAGGGAAAATACGCGGTTCGACTAACCTGTATCAATGATCTTGTCATCAACAGCACCAAAATGTTTACCCGCACCAGAAAGGAAATTGTCGCCCACAAACACCTCCAGGACAATATCTGGAATGTCAGGGTCGATCCGGGGCAAATCGAACAGGTGCTGATAAATTTATACCTGAATGCCTGGCACGCCATGCCCCAAGGCGGTGATCTCAGCATACAGACGGAAAATGTCTACTTGAGCGATCACTACTGCAAACCATTTGAAGTCAGCGGTGGAAATTATGTCAAGGTGTCCGTGACGGACACCGGCATCGGTATCGATGAAGAGATCATCGAAAGGATTTTTGAACCGTTTTTTACGACCAAAGAGGTTGGCGAGGGCACGGGGCTCGGACTGGCATCTGTCTACGGAATCATAAAAAATCACAATGGGATTATCAGGGTTTACAGCGAAAAAAATCATGGCGCCTCGTTCATTATCTACCTGCCCGCATCGAATCTCGAAGAGATGGTTGATACCGAGGTCAGCAGCGAACTATTGAAAGGAAATGAGACCATACTTCTGGTGGATGATGAAGAAGGCACCATCCTGGTTGAAAAACTGATGCTCGAGGAGCTTGGCTATACGGTGTTTCCCGTACGCAGCGGCAGGCAGGCCATTGATTTGTACAAAGAAAACATTGCCGGTTTTGATCTGGTTGCCCTGGATATGATTATGCCTGAAATGAACGGTAAAGACACGTTTGATGAACTGAAAAAGATAAATCCGGACGTCAGGGTTATTCTGGTAAGCGGCTACGGCCTGAACCAACCGATTCAGGAATTGATGAAATCGGGTTGTATGGGATATATTCAAAAACCTTTTGACATCGTCCAGTTGTCCCAGAGGATCAGAGAAGCGCTGGAAACGCCGTTGGATCTGCCGCAAACGTTCCAAACGAAAAATGCCTGATTTCAGTTAGGCGACCCCAACACAATTTCGATCCGTCGATTCTGACGGCGACCTTCTGCCGTATTATTGGGCGCCACCGGTCTGTAAAGACTGTATCCACGGGCTGACAGCCTGAGCGGATCGATGCCCCCCTGTGCTTCAAAAAAGTGCGCAACTGCGGCCGCTCTGGCGGTAGACAACTCCCAATTGCTCGGAAATCGCTTCTTCAGATGGGCGGTTAATGCAATATTATCGGTGTGACCCTCGACCACAATGTCGTGATTCTTATTTTCTTTCAGGGATTTTGCCAGCACTTGCAACAGCGCTTTGCCTTTGGGATTGATGTTGGCACTTCCGGAATCAAAAAGGATTTTATCGACCAGAATGACTTTCAGTCGATTGTCCGCTTCGACCACCTCAACCTCTTGGGCCGCTATCTGGTCCTTCAAACTGGTTTCGATAGTCTTTTTGGTGTCATCCAGGAGCTGAATAACTTTTTCCTGAAGTTCAATAACCGATTTCTTTTTATTTAGTTCAAGGTTTAGAACTTTGATGTTTTCGGACAGTTGCAGGTTAATTTTTTTCAGGTACCTGTTTTGGGCCTGAGTATCGTTTAGGTCTTTGTCGCATTTGTCTGTGGCTACCCTGGTCTCATGAAGCTCGGCGGTTGCCAGGTCCAGCTCTTTCTCTGACTCGGCCAATTTTTTCTCCAGGAATGCCAATCGGTTT
>JASFSK010000675.1:0-3346 GCA_050114455.1 Desulfobacterales bacterium
CTAATCCCTTTGATGTCCTAACCAGAGATGAGGTTGCCCGGATGACAGGGTGTCAGGTGAAGACTTACCTGGCGCCCAAAGAATGGATTGCCAATGCCGTCGAACTTCATTACAAACGAGCACGAACGATCGATGAAGATATTGAAAGGCTGACCCACAGCGATGTCCAGGATGATGCCGCTGCTGAAGATCAATATGTGAAGCTGGCCGATTTATTAATAGAGAAAGGAAATGTGCTCGGTGCCAGTGATATTCATGTAGAGCCGGATACGAATTTGGTCCGTATCTATTATCGCAAAGACGGTGTGCTTCAGCAAAAGCACATTTTCCCCAAAAGTTATCACCAAAACCTGACGACGCGCTTCAAAATTATGGGAGACATGGATATCTCAAATGTCAACATTCCCCATGACGGGCGTATCAAATTCAAGGGGGGCTCGCAGGACATTAATCTAAGGGTGTCGACCTTTCCGACCCATTTAGGGGAAACAGTGGTTTTAAGGATCTTAAAATATACCGATGTGGTGGGAGATGTTTCCCGTCTGGGTTTTGAAGAGGAGGATCTTGAGAAGTTCATTAAGAACCTGAAGCGGCCTTACGGTTTAATTTTATCTACCGGTCCTACCGGTTCTGGCAAAACCACAACCCTTTATTCGGCCTTGGTGAAAATCAACAATCCCAGTATCAATGTAATGACCATTGAAGATCCAATCGAGCATGTCGTTCCCACCGTTCGGCAGACCGCCATCAATCCAAAAGCCGGGTTGACATTTGGCAATGCTTTGCGGTCGGCCATGCGTCAGGACCCTGATGTGATTCTGGTTGGTGAAATCCGGGACCAGGAAACCGCGGAATTGGCCTTAAGGGCATCCATCACCGGTCATCTGGTACTGTCTACTTTGCACACCAATGATACCGCAGCTGCCATTAATCGGATGCTCGATCTGGGAATCAATACGAGCATTCTGGCTTCCACGCTAATCATGGTGGTGGCCCAAAGGCTGGTGCGTAAGATTTGCCCTCACTGTGCAACGACCGAATCCCCCAGTCCGGAGGAGACAGAACTTTTTACACGCAATAGCCTTGAACCGCCGGCCGAAATCCTTAAACCGGTGGGGTGCCAGAGCTGTGATCAAACAGGATATAACGGCCGCAGCGGCATAATTGAGGTTCTTGAAGTAGACCGGGCTATGGAGGAGCTCATATCCGCCGGCGCGATACATAGCAAAATCGAGGAAACCGCCTCGCAGTCCGGGACTTGTTTGATGTTTGCACAGGCATTAAAAAAAGTCGCCCGCAAAATTACCACGATCGAAGAAATTCAACGGGTGATTGCGTATGCCTAATTACAGCTATAAAGCCATAGATGATGCTGGCAAACTTCTGCGTGGCAAAGTTGTTGCCCTCAGCGTAAATGAGGTCGAAGAGCAGATAGCACAGGAAGGTTTGACACTTATTCAAAGCAAAGAACTGAAGGAAAGCCGCCTGGAAAAGGCCCTCACCGGAAAAAAAGTCAAACCTCGCCTTCTCATCGAGCTTTACCGCAGGTTGTCTCAAACATTGGAGATGGGTCTACCGATTGTCACTGCCTTAGAAGAAAATTCCAAAATGCTGCCTTCAAAAAGCCTAAAGCAAACTCTGAGTGAAGTTCGACTTGGAGTTGAAGGGGGACATACCCTGCATGAAACCGTTTCCCGTTTCCCATCGGTTTTCAGCAAACTGGATTTAAGTATTATCCAATTGGGCGAGCAGGCAGGTCTCATGCCCCAGTGCCTAAAGGACTTGTCGGATTTTCATGAGTGGAAAGAAGATATCCGGTCCACGATCAAAAAAGCTGCTATTTACCCTTGTTTTGTGATGGTAGCTCTTGTTGCTGTAATTGGTGTCTGGGTGGCTTATGTCCTTCCGCAAATGACAAAGCTCTTAATAGAGATGGGAGCAGAAATTCCGGATGTGACGCAAGCCGTTTTGACAACCAGTCATTTCATCAAGGCCAATTGGATATGGTTAATCATGGGTGTGGCTGTAATTGCAGTAACTATTTACCTAATGCAGCGTAATCAAAAGAGTGTTGTCATTTTACATAAATATCTTTTGAAACTGCCGCTCGTGGGAAAGGTAGTACTAAATATTGCTTTGGCTCGTTTAGGCCATTATTTCGCGACAATGTACAATGCCGGCATGTCAATTAACATAATTTTCGAAATCCTGACGGATGGCGTACTTGGCAACAAGTACATAGAATCTCTTATCAATTCAGCTTATCGTGACATCCGCCAGGGGCATACAATTGCGTCGAGCTTTAAAAAGGCCGGCGGTTTTCCGCTGCTGCTAATCGGCGGTATTAAAAATGGAGAGACTACCGGAACTCTCGATGACGCATTAAAACGGCTAGGTGAATACTACGACGGGGAAGTTAAACGATCTGTCCAGACAATGCTTAGCAACATTGAGCCGATTACCATCTTCGTTCTGGGGGGCGTGTTCGGTCTGATTATTCTCTCTATCTTGTTACCGCTATATGATGTTATGGGCGACTTTGGTAATGCCTATTAGCAATTTTAGGATTTGAATAGAAAGTGATAGGTTATCTTAAACATTCAATATTAAGGAGAAGGTATGTTGATGGTGCAGCCTCGACCTGATAGCGCAATGGGATTGGGAGGAATGGAGGCGATTATTGATCCGCCGCCGCCGGCACCGCCGGGGGCACTTCGGATTTCAATCTGAGTTCTTGACATGATTTCGTAGACAGCGGAATTTCCGTCATTAAGGGATCCTAAATCGGCACCTTGGGTCGAATCGTATACATAAACAGTCGCGCCAGAAGCGTTGTTGATAGCCAAAGCCAGAAATTCGCAGATTTTTCCATACAGTTCATTTTCACCCATGTAAACGACTAGGTCATCGAAATTATTGACAGACGGATGTCTGATATAATTAGGGTTACCGTCGCTATTGTCTCCCTGATGGATGCCGGCGATGATGTCGTCAAAAACATTGCCGTCGCTGTCGGCATCCTGGGTCCCAGCACTGACCAAAATGGCTGCGATCGGAAAGGCGCTGCCGGCACCATCCGCATCAACAACTTCCGGACCACCGGTAAGGCCGGACTTTAAAGCAGTGCAACTTGTAGAAAGGTTCGATCCCAAATTTGCATTGAGTTCATACCGAAGCGTCCGATTATAGGGATCTGTCGGGCTTAGTCTTAGTGATTGATAAGGAAGGTTGCCGGAGGCGGCACCGGAGTTTTCGGTGCCGTCTCCATTCGTATCGGCCCACGGAAGTCTTCCATTGATATCTGCAAAGCTGATCAAGGCCGCCATAGCGCTATTTAAGTAGTCGA
>JASFSK010000676.1:0-3330 GCA_050114455.1 Desulfobacterales bacterium
ATTGGCCGCCACTTCATAAAGAAGTTCCTTGGTCAGAGCGCCGCTTTTGGGATAAATATCGCAAACAATGATAGCAGGGGCGTTGCGGGCAAAGGCCTGGCATACAACGCTCTGCAGCCACATGCAGCCCCTGGTCGAGGTGGCGACGTGGTTGATGTGGATGGGGTGGCAAAGATGATAATCGGCGCGGCAGACGATGTTGGCGGCCAGGAATGAAGCCACCTGCACGACGGCAGCGCCCGGTGCATCCCCTCCCAGTCCCCCCACCATCACACAGGCCAGAGAGGCATTGCGCATCCGGTAGCTTTCGGAATGGGCAGCACGAATCATATTGCCGCGGTCGATCATCAGTTCGTTGAACATGGCTACCAGGTGGGCGTCGCAAGGTCTTAAGTAATCAGGATGTGCCGCCGCCAGGTCCCCGATCTCGGAAACACTGCTCTGGGCCGCGAGCATGCCCATGCCGGGGCGGCCGACCATTTGCCGGCACTGACGCAAATACGCTAGCTCACGTTTGACAGCGAAAATCTCACTGACATCGGCGGATTTAACGGGATAGCCGTCAACCTCCACCAGAGAACCACAGGTTATCAAATCGACGATGGGCTCCTGGGCCCAGCTGCGGACCGAAGGAATAAAAAGCCTTTCGGGAATCGGGGCTCCCGGATTGCCGGCCCAGACCAGGGGCAGGCGCGGATCCATAATATCTCTGGCAAAAAGCGTTCGGGCATCCTTGCCCTCCCCCATTACCAGATCCGTGCGCATGCCGTGGATACCTTCATCGACCTCGGCGGCTTCCAGTTGTATGATCCGACCGGAGGAAAGCGCATAAACGCCCGTTTTAATAACCAGGTCGCGACCGGCATAAAACACCCGGTCTGCCAGATCCGGGTCATCCGGCGTTAGCTGTTCAACGTTCCAGGAAAGTTGATATTTGTCGACGACTTCCTGGGTCATTTCGACGATATATTCAAAATCCCAATCGGCTTTTTCAACTCTGGGCCCGGTTTCGGCTCTATGGGCAATTTCGAGATAGTTTCTGATCATGACGTACTCCTTGTTGAATGACCTCAACCGGGACCGCCGGCGAGAAATTGAGTGTTGCAATATTCAATCATCTGTCCCGTTGCTACCGTTCACCCCTGAAGTATGGCACCGCAAGACGCCCCGGCTCTTCCGATACGCCTCGTTTGAGGACCATCAGCACAATTGCTACCACATAAGGAAGCGCCAGCAGAAGCTGATAGGGGAGCTGAACGCCCACACCTTGAACCTGCAACTGAAAGGCTTCGAGAAAGGCAAATATCAGCGCCGCAATCAATATGCCGCCGGGTTTCCAATTGCCAGCGATGACGATTACCAGAGCCAGCCATCCCCTGCCGGCCGTAATTTCCGGGATAAATCTCACGGTGGAGCCGATGGTCACGAAGGCCCCGCCCAGTCCGATCAGCAAGCCGCCGCAAATCACGGCGAGATATTGGCGCAAGGTGACATTCAAACCTTTGGTGTCAATAACCTTGGGATTTTCGCCCAGACAGCGAATTTCCAGACCATATGGGGTGCGATAGAGGAAAAACCAGACTGCGGGTACCATCGCAAACGCGGCATAGGTAAGTATTTTCTGGCTGAAAAGAATTTCACCCACATACGGGATGGACGATAAAAATGGTATCTCGACCACTTCAAAAATCTGAATTGTCGGCAATTTATTGCCGGAGCCGGAAAAGAAAGCTTTGTAGAGAAAAAGTGACAAACCCGAAGCCAGCATGTTTAATGCCAGACCGGTAACCACCTGCTCTACTTTCAAGGTCGCCGCCATAAAAACCATCAGCAGGTTCATCAGGGCCCCGGCCAACAGAGCGGCCAGCAGACCCACCCAAAGCGAACCCGAGATATAAGTAAAAAGAAAGCCAAAGAAGGCCGACATCAGCATGTTGCCCTCCACCCCCAGGTTTAGGATACCGGCGCGCTCGGCAATCAGCTCACCAAGGGCGGCCAGCAGCAAGGGTGTCGCAATCCGCACGGTCGCCGCTAGAATACTGACGATGATTGTTGTCTGAAAAAAGTCACCCATCCGCATTCACTCGTTTAATTTCATAGCGCATCAGGACGGCAGAAGTCAGGAAGAACAACAAAATGATGCCTTCAATCGCCGAAATCATGGCCGTTGGTACCCCGGTGAAAATCTGCATACGAATCCCACCGTTTACCAGGCCGCCAAACAGAACCGCCGCGGCGATGACACCCAGGGGGTGTAGGCCGGCCAGCATGGCAATAATAATGCCGGTGAAACCAAAGCCTGTGGAAATATCCGGTTTGAGTCTGAAGTGCAATCCGAACAGTTCGCCGGCACCGGCTAGTCCAGCGATCCCGCCGCTGATCATCATGACAATCACCACCGTGCGCCCCACATGGATCCCTTTGAAACGGGATGCGGTGGGATTGAAGCCGACAGCCCTGATTTCATATCCCAAAGATGTTCGGTTGATAAAAAAGTAAACTGCCACTGCCGCCACTATGGCGATCATGAAACCAAGATGCAGTCGGGAACCGGACAATAGCAGCGGAAAATGGGCCGCCTCCGCCACCTTGGGTGTTTGTTGATAAAAAGAGCTGGGGTCTCGCCATGGCCCCCCCACCAGTAAAAATGAAAGAACGTAGCGAATAATATAATTCAACATCACCGTCGAGAGCACTTCATTGACAGCGAAACGAGCTTTCAGGTAGCCCGCCAGACCGCCATAGAGGGCACCGCCGATAAATGCAGCCAAGATGACAACAGGAATCACCACCCCGGCGGGAAAATTTTGCATCAATGTTGATGCCCAATATCCGGTCATCGCACCGGCGAACAGTTGTCCCTCAGCCCCAATGTTCCATATTCTGGCATGAAACGCGATGGTGACCGCCACCCCGGTCAAAATAAGCGGTGTCGACATGACCAGGGTTTTTACGGTGGCATTCCAGCTACCGAAGGCGCCTTTATAGATCTGGTAGAAGGCTTTGCCGACCTCCGCTCCGGCAGCATTTAACATCAAGGCGCACACGATCGTCGACATGGCCAGAGCCAGAAACGTCGATAAAATTTGCCAGCTCAGCTTCGGTTCCAGCCGGGGCTCTATTTTTAGACTACCGAGATTCATCGATCAAGTTGAGCGTGTTTGAAACTTCATAATACTCAGCTGCTTTTGTACAGTCGTAAAAAATTGGCAAAAGCGCCTTTATAGCTGCTATGACCCGAGTAATCGCAGCTGGAAAGCCGCTCCCACGAGCAAGGAAAATAACCGAATCAGGAGGGCACAGTTTCTTTTTCGATTTATATAGCTGAAT
>JASFSK010000677.1:0-3323 GCA_050114455.1 Desulfobacterales bacterium
CGACATCGATGGGGAGTGTTGATTTCCAGAATAAATGGATCAAAATTTTCTGATTATTTTGATCCGTTGTTTAGAATTTTCAGATTAAATCAACCGGGTCTTTAAATGAAGAACCCGGTCGATTTTTTATTAATTTTAGAAGTCGATGTCATCGGTTTGGTGATTTGTTTTTAACACTGCATTTTCATAATCGTATTTCAATTGATTAATAGAAGCCAGAAGGATATCCATGATCAGGATTTCAAGCTGTTGGGTAATCAGGTCGAGTTTATGCTGGTGGTATTGATCATATTCCAAGTTCATCTGTTTATCTCCTTATCGTAATTTCGGTTTTAAAAGATTTCCGTAGCGGCCAGTTGCACATGTTCGGCATCGACCATTGACTTATTGCTGGCAGCCGCCGCGATAAGCGCCCCTCTTGCCAGATGATTGGCTTTTCTGAACAGGCCCCCGGAGCCCTGATGAATAGCGGTCAAAGCGGGCTGATCAAACAGATTATGTTCGACGCCGGCAATGGCCAGGCGATGCTCAAGATAGGTTTTCATTTCATCGAGTGTGGTTGCCTGTAGATGACTGCGGGCGACGATTCTTGATGCCAGTGGTTGAGAGGAGCGGTACGAGAGCTTGTCGACCAGGTTGTTTTGTCCGGCTAAAATCATTGGCAGATACGGCTTGGAGTCTTTTTCAAACTGGCAGATGGTGTGCAGTTCGGTGAACACCTCCAGGCGCATCAAAGAGGCTTCGTCGACCATCAGCACGACTTTGAGTTTTTTATCCAATACCAGATCGGTGATTTCTTTTTTAATCAGCCGGCACATGATGGTTTTCGAGTTGCTGCTGCGATGGATGCAAAGTTCACTTAATATTTGTCGGTAAAGTTCCATGATCGAGCCTGAAGAGGCAGTGATATAGATACTTTTGTACTCGGAAGGGTGTAGGTGGCCTTGGGCATATCTGACGGCCGTTGATTTACCGCTGCCCACCTCTCCGGTGACCAATCCCACGGCGCCCAGCCGAGTCACATAATCAAAACGGGTTTTCACATCGACAAGTTGTTGGGTTTGAAGGATATCGCAGATGGCGATATCGGTGCCGAACGGCTCTTTTTTTAAACCAAAAAAACTGCGGTAATTTTCATTCATGATGGTGTTGTCCTTTTTGTAGAAAGCAATTTTCCACCCTGGTATGTGCTCGAGTTGTCGCTTTCGATTTGAGGGTTATTGTTTTTATCTCTTTTAACCCGGCAGTTGACGTGAAGATCTACCAGGCGGATCATCCCGAAGCTTTTATTTTGGTATTTGATCTCGATTCTTTGCGGATCACTGTCATGATAAAGCAGTTCAACGCGTTTTGAGATCAGCGCAACCGGTGCTTCATACAATCTGCCGTTGAGAGTGACGGATCGGTCTTTGGAGACGGTTCTTCGGGCCACTTTCCTGAAGTAATCTTTCAGATTAGCCGGTGCGCTTCGTAAACAGTGCATTTTTGCCGTGAAGCGTTCAAAAGGAGTTTGCCCGGTGGCACTGTGTACTTTTTCATGGTAACTTTCGATTATCCAGCGTGTCAGTGCGGCATTGAGTTGGTCTAGATCGGTGCCCTTAAACAGGGAAATAAAGCTGCCGCGGACGGTTTTAAACCACCTTTCTATTTTACCTTTTCCCTGGGGCATGTACGGCTTGGCGTGAATCAGGCTGATGGAAAGAGACGCTGCAATGTATTCAAGGTGCTTACTGCGAAAGGCCGCACCGTTATCTACATACAACTTTCTGGGAAGCCCCCGGGCGGCAATAGCATCTTCAAAGGCGACAAGATATGATGCCAGTTTTTCCGACAAATAAAACCGGGCATGTACAATCAGCCGGCTGTGATCATCGATGATGGCGATCAGGTAGGTTTTTCGCATCTTGCCGTTAACATCGACTTTTGGACCATGCATTACGTCTGATTGCCACATATCGTTTGGCAACTCGGCTTCGAACTTGCGTCGATCAACCGGTTTTTTCATCTGCGTCGCCATCAGGTTTTGCTGATGCAAAAACCGGTAAACCGTCGAGTTGTTCAGCACGATGCCCGGAGTCACCCGGTTTTGCCGGCTCATCTGTTCGATAAGCTGGGGAACGGTCAGTGCCGGCATCTGCAATCTTAACTGGATCAAAGACAGACAAGTTTCTTCATCCATTGCTCTGGCTTTACCCTGATCGCAGCGTTCCCTGGGGTACAAGGATTTTAAATCGCCACCGCTGTCACGATAAACGCGACACCATCGCCGGATGGTGCCCTTGCTGATCCTGGTTTTCTCTGAAAAGGGAATTTGCCATTTTCGGTCGCACTTTTCCCGCATCAGACGCCTTTTCTCGGGCCGGCTCATATGAGTGCCGTTGACAAAGTCGCCGATCACGGAGAATCGGAATACCGCTACCTGCATTTTTTGATCTTCGGTCATAAATTACCTCCTTTTTGGGTTTTTTTCTGCCTTATCCCAAAATGAAGGCTATAAAAATGACACTGTTCGGTGGGGTGAGTGCAAAATGCACACAGCGGCGGATTAAATGCAACGGCTGACGGGGATTTGTCCCAGTTGCAAAAGACGATCAAAGCCGTCCACGGCATCGCCAAACCAGACTCCTGTCAGATAGGCGTTGACCCTTTTGTTCAACGCCCTGAACCAATGACATTGGCGGGTTCGGCTAATGCCGGGTAACCATCGATTCATTATTGATTTCGATGTGATGCTCGATCGGATAGTTTCAATCGAAGCCTGGAAGCGTTTAAAATAACCTTTAGGCCGCAGCCGGATGACACAGCCACAATCCGGGCACCGATAAAGTTTGAGCACCAGCGGCTTTGTGTATCCATCAAAAATAGCTTCGGCAAAACCATGACCCCACAGCCGCTGGCTGTTGCAGCATGGGCAGTTGTCCGGTTTTTGCCAAGGATAATCGCGTCCCTTTTGAAATAGATCCTTGAGTTTGACCGCAAAAAACATTACCATTTTAATGTTCCTTGTGGGCCCGGCCAGGCCCACTTGCTTTGGCGAGGGCGGCACGGGTTTGCTTTTTCGGTGCGCCGCCCTTGCTTTTTAAAATAAAAAAAAAGGCCTCATTTCTGAGACCCATTTATTCTGATAAAAGCTTTCTGCTTGTCAACCGATTCTAAAAAATCTCCTCTCTACAGAACCATATAATCTACGAGCCTACAGGGCAATGGAACTGCTAAAAATGTCAGTGCACATAGAGCGTTTGAAAATAAAACACGGGAAAGCATTGAGCAGCTGCAGTCAGAACGAGATTTTTACAAAGAGATAATCTCCGCTGTATCTCATC
>JASFSK010000678.1:0-3315 GCA_050114455.1 Desulfobacterales bacterium
TATATTAAATTTCCTGTCGGACGACACGGAAAGGATGGCGAGGAGAGGCGGCGGTGGGGAAAACGGTCTCGGCGGGGAGAAGCGCACCACTACGTGTCCGTCGCCTTTCTTTTCAGTTTCTCCCGCAAGGTCTTGCGGTCTATTTTCAGAATTTTGGCTGCCTGGGTTTTATTACCGCCGACACTGGCCAACACATTTTGGATGTGCTCGTTTTCCACCGCTGCCAATGAACGATGCAGTCCTGCTTTGTGGTCGATTGAAAACCGCATCGTTGCCGGCAAATCGACAATATCCGCGTTGTTGTTGTCAACGGTGACAGTCAGTTTTTGAATCAGGTTTTCAAGCTCCCTCACGTTTCCTGGCCACGAATAGGCCCGCATCGTATTCATCGCGCGCTCTGAGAAAGACAGCGGTTCACCACCCGACTCCGCACAGAGTTGATTCGTGATGTGCTGGATGAGCAGGGGAACATCCTCGCTGCGCTCGCGCAGTGGCGGAATGGGAATGTCGATCACATCGATGCGGTAATACAGATCTTCACGGAACAATTTTCTTTTTGTGAGGTCCTGAAGGTCTTTGTTCGTGGCCGCTACGATGCGTGCATCCACCTTGATGACCTGGCTGGCGCCCACTTTGATGATCTCCTTGTTCTGCAACGCGCGCAGCAGCTTGGCCTGAAGGCTCTGGCTGGCGTCACCGATTTCGTCCAGAAACAAGGTGCCGCCGGCAGCGACTTCAAAAAAGCCTGCACGGGCCGCATTTGCGCCGGTAAAGGCGCCTTTCTCATGGCCGAAAAGCTCACTTTCAACCAGGCTTTCGGGTATTGCCGTGCAGTTCACCGGGACAAAAGCCGCTGATGAGCGTGAACTGTTATAGTGAATGGCCCGGGCCACAAGCTCCTTCCCCGTGCCGCTTTCACCTGATATCAACACGTTGGCGGTCATGGTAGCCGCTTTGGCAATAAGCTTGAACACTTTTTTCATCGGCTTACTTTTTCCCACGATGCCAAAGGATGCATCCAATTCCAATGTGCTCTGAGCAGCACGCTGCGCTGTCAATCGCTCAAGCGCTTGTCGAACAACAAGCATCAATTCTTCATCGGTATAGGGCTTGGCCAGAAAATCATCCGCTCCGATCTTTATGGCCTCGACAGCGCCCTCGATCGACGGATAACCAGTGATCATGATAACGGCCGTATCGTAAAAATTTTCGCTCACGTAGCGGACCAGTTCAAATCCGCTATGCTTTGGCATTTTCAAATCTGTAATCACCAGATCAATTTGATAGTCATTTAATATGTTCACGGCATCCGCCACGCCCTCACAGGTGATCACGTCATAGCCCGATTGGCCCAAAATTCGTCTGATGATCTCCAAGGCATTGCGGTTGTCATCAACCGCTAAAATCGAATATCGCTGTTCAGATGGAGTAGCCATTGTATTCTTTTTTCTCACCTATATGGGAAACTTAATTTCAAAAGTTGAGCCGTGTCCCTGCTTGCTGTCAACTTCAATGGTTCCACCATGCTCATTGACAATCCCATAAACGACGGAGAGTCCCAGTCCGGTGCCTTCATCAACTTCTTTGGTGGTAAAGAACGGAAGGAAAATTTTATCCATATTCTCCTCTTCGATACCCTGACCGGTGTCATCAACGATAATCGACACCCAGCCTTCCCGCCACATGGTCCTGATGGTCAACGTACCGCCGGCAGGCATGGCTTGGATGGCATTAACCACGACATTGACTAGTACCTGATTGAGTTGTGCGGGATCGCCGGTTACCTTCGGCAGTGCTTCATCTCTCTCCACGACGATCCGAATGCCGCTTTTTGCACATCGCGATTCAAAAACATCCAACCACTCATCGATCAGTTTGTTCAGGTCGGTCTGAGTCTCCTTAGGATGCCTCTGCCTGCCGAAATACAACACTTTCTTGATGATTTCTCTTGCATACAGCGTAGACTTGACGATCTTTACCAGGTCCTGATAAACATCTTCGTTCAGGTCTGGGTATTTGGAGGCCAACTGCGCAAATCCCAGGATATCTCCCAAGGGATTGTTCAATTCATGGGCAATTCCCGCGGCCAACTGACCGATGGTCGCCAGTCGGTCTGCATGCCTGAGCTGTTCCTCCAAACTCTTTTTTTTGTCGGAGGCCTCTTTTCGGTCGATGATATAAGCGACCTTTTTGGCTACGGCCTCCAGCAGGTTGTTTTCTTCTAAAGTGCAATCGCCCTCAGCGCTTAGAGCAAAGGATCCATCCTCAATACATCCAATTTCAAGCCGTCCCCGAACGTCGCCATTCACGATAATGGATATCTGTGCACTTGGTTTAACGGACGTAGAACCGGCAGAATGATAACGCGTTTCGCCCAGAAAAATTGTTGCAGCGACCTTTTCGGGATATTCGAAGGCCTGCGGCACCAAGTCTATGATGGCCTGTATGGTTTTTTCAAACGCCTTGGTACCATCGACCACCAACTCGGAAATCTGATACAAGCAGTTTAAAATGCGTATCTTCTCGATGAGCCCGGCCTTTTCATCAGTTGACATGTTGCCTGTTCGTGCACCACCGTGCCCATTGAGATGACTAAAATTGTCGTCACGAACCGCCATTTATGCTGTCCTCAAATTTCTAAATCTTTATCAATATTATTAATCTGAGCCAGTTAAACACCATTGGCAGTGAAATATCAAGATTTGTCAAACGCCTTTAATGGACCCGTTAAAAGTCGAAAAGCGGATGATTTTTGTTTTTGGCAGCTGTAGGGCAATCACTACCCTTTCTATATTGCGCAAGACCATAAAAAAAGTAGGGATGATAAAACTTCCCTTTCATCCTGATTATCGGTAGGGTAAACAAAAAGATCCATGGGCGCATGAGGACCACCTTTCATCAAAATCAGCCGTCTATGCGAACTGCAAGTGAAATTGAAGGATCTCAAACCGGACCGGTCCAATACAACTGAAACCCGGTTACCCTTTTCAATCAGGAAATTCTTGAAGACACCGTTTACATTCACCATCGTGGGCGGGGGGCTCACGGCAACGTCGATGCTGTGCCAGTTTGTCGAGAAAGCCGCTATCCGGGTTAGGGCGGGCGAGCTGGATCCACGCGTCATCGATCTGTCCCTTTTCGAGAAAACTGACCAGTTTGGGCCGGGGTTTCCCCATAACCATCGATACCTGATGCCTTTTCACATTACCAACATGTGCGCTGCCGACATGGGCGTGTATGCCGATCGTCCAGGCGATTTTCAGGTGTGGGTCGACCGACACCTCGACCGACTCAAGATCCGGTATGCCGCTTTCC
>JASFSK010000679.1:0-3308 GCA_050114455.1 Desulfobacterales bacterium
ATTGGTTTTGCCAAAAGAGATTATCTGCGTATGGTTTTGACGGTTTTGCCGGATGTCCGGTTTTGCGAGTTGATCTGATTGTGTCCGTCAATCTCAATTTTTTCTCTTTACAAAGGGCCATTGGGTTACTACATCAAGGCTGCTTGTTTGGTTTCATCTAAATTTTGCAGGTATTATATCATCCAATCAGCGACCACCAGCAGAGCTGAGGGTCTGAGGAAGGCCCCTCGAAAGGGGCCAGAGCCTTGCTCTGCTGGTGATCGCTGATTTTTAAATCCTAAGCCGGGGGGCAACGCGCATTGTCAGTTGATAAATCTTTGGAAAAGTCAGCCCTTATTGTAACGACCCTGACATCTTTTATGGGGCCTTTTTCAATTTCTTCAGTCAATGTTGCCCTGCCCGCCATCCAGGCTGAATTTTCAGCCGATGCCGTATTGTTGGGCTGGGTTGCGACATCATATTTATTGGCAATAGCCGTTTTCCTGGTCCCTTTCGGCAAGATTGCTGACATTTACGGTCGAAAAAAAATCTTTACCTGGGGCTTGGTCCTGTTCAGCTTTTCATCCTTTTTAGCCGCTTTTTCATTCTCGATGAAAATGCTGATAGCTATGCGAGCTTTACAGGGCATCGGTTCGGCGATGTTTGTCACCACCGGCATGGCGATTCTAACCTCGGTTTTCTCACCGTCAAAACGGGGCAGGGCCATCGGAATCTACGTCTCGGCCGTCTACATCGGTTTGTCCGTTGGGCCGTTTGCCGGCGGGTTTTTGGCGCGCTATCTTGGCTGGCAAAGCATATTTGCAATTGTGGTTACATTTGGAGTCGTGTGCGTGGTGATGACATTCAAATATTTAAAAGGTGAATGGGTCGATGCCAAGGGAGAAAAACTGGATATCATCGGCAGCGTGGTGTATGGCTTTTCCATTCTGGCCCTCGTCTACGGCGCTTCCCTGTTGCCCCAAAAGGCGGCCATTTATCTGATCATTGTCGGATTGGCTGGGATAGGGATCTTTATCAAGTATGAAGTGCGAGTCCGATATCCGGTGTTTGAGGTCAGATTATTCAAGCATAACAGACTGTTTGCCTTCTCCAGCTTGGCAGCCTTGATCAACTATTCAGCAACATTCGCACTGACCTTTCTATTGAGTCTTTATTTGCAATATATCAAAAACATTCCACCCCAGTATGCCGGATCGATCCTTATTGCCCAGCCGATTGTCATGGCAACTTTTTCCCCTCTGGCAGGCAGGCTTTCAGACAGTATCGAGCCGCGTCGAATTGCATCCACCGGTATGGCCATGACGGCCATTGGGCTATTTTCGTTTGCTTTTATCGGAGCCGAAACATCGATCATCATCATCGTGTTGACCCTGGCGTTTCTGGGCTTCGGATTTTCCCTGTTTTCTTCGCCCAATATGAACGCTATCATGAGCGCAGTGGAGAGAAAACACTTCGGCATCGCTTCCGGGACGGTGGCAACCATGCGCCTGCTGGGGCAAATGACCAGCATGGCCATCACCATGGTCGTATTTGCGGTATTTATCGGGCGGGAGCCGATTTCACCATCCAATTACGATCATTTTTTACGGAGTTTACGGGTGGCTTTTTTGATTTTTTCAACACTATGCACCATGGGCATCCTGTTCTCGATGTTGCGGGGTGAAGTCAGAAGTGACAGTTGACGATGGATAAAATTCAGCTCATTTTTTTCTTCATCACTGGTTTTGCAATCTCGCGTTTGATAATCAAAGCCAGGCTGCCCCACCGAATGGTTTATTGGTTTGTCGGCAAGCGGCAACTTTCGATAACCAAAATTCTTTTTTACCTGATTGCCATCTCGGCATTTTTATCTTTTTTTATTCCCAATGCCATCACCGTCCTGACCCTGCTGCCGCTGCTGGAACTATTGCGGCGTTCTTATGAAGAAAACAACGGCTCGTCTAAAAATGTTGCCACCATGTTGGCCCTTTCAGTCATTTATGGGGCAAACATCGGGGGCATGGGCTCGATTACCGCCACACCGGCGAACGGCATTCTGGTGACCTTCGCCGTCTTTAATGACATCCCCGGCATCCAGTATTTATCATTCGCATCATGGCTTGTCTGGGGCATCCCCCTGGTAATTGTTTTTGTCGGTGTCGCCGGATTGGTTTTAGGCCTGGTATTGAGACCCTGGAGATACCAAAAAAGCGGGGTTCAGCTTCCCTTCGATGCCCGCCAAACCTATCATCCCTATCAGAAAATCACCATCTGGCTTACGGGCTTTTATTTTTTATCCTCCTTTATTTTATCGTTGCTCATGATGTATTTCACCGATCGAATGTCGCTTATCTTGGTGATTTCTGGTTTGTGGACCCTGCTTTTTATTTTTTTTCTCTTTTTTTTACCCATCCGGGCTGACCGTGCAATGATGTCAAGGCAGGTATTATTGACGCTGGCAGATTGCTATAGCGATCTGCCCACCCGTGGATTTCTTTTTGTTGGCATTGCTGTTGTTCTGGCGGCAATTCTATATGCCTTTGGGATTCATGAATTGCTTGCCGGTTGGGCTGCATGGGTCATACCGGCCGGTATTTCCGTGTTTGCAATGTTCTTTTTGATTGCGTTGGCGACATCTTTTTCAACGGAGGTGCTTAGCAATACCGCCGTTCAGCTCAGCTTTTTTGTGGTGGCGCTCCCTTTAGCAAAGACTCTGGGCCTCTCCGCTTTGGAAATACTGATTGTCATCACGCTTTCCTGCACCAGTGCCTTCATGAGCCCTATTGCAACAGGGGTGAACGGTTTGGCGTTTGGGGGTGTTAAGGGTGTTTCGTTTTCGAAAATGCTGGCGGTCGGATTTGTCCTGAACATTGCCGGGGCTCTTTTGATTTCAAGCTGGGTCTTGATTGTTATCGAACGACTGTATGGGATGATGCAGAATTAAGATGCCAGATTTCTTAAAATCCGCGCCGCTGGCTGCCAGTCGCCAGTCTGTTCAATAAAGATAATCAAAAAAGCCAAGATCAAAAATACGACGAAAAAAGGATGGTAAAAATTACACAAAAAAAGGCAGCGCCACCTGACGCTGCCTTTAAACAGTTAAGTTGAAGTTTTATCCGGCCACATCAATTCCCATATTGCAACCTAGTCTGGTTTTAATATCGCACTCAAAGTTTTTGTATCTGGTGTCTTCATGACCGACCTCTCTTTCCTCGTCGCTTTCTATGTAATTGTGATCTGTTTCTGTAAATCTCATTTTATATCCCCTTTTAATTTCTTATTAAATTAAGTTTTTGTTATTTGTTGTTACAATTATTTTAAACATTTCT
>JASFSK010000680.1:0-3299 GCA_050114455.1 Desulfobacterales bacterium
AAGGCCTGATTACCGAAGACGACGACCAGATTAAAACCAAACATATCGTTTCGAATATATCTCCGATAGCCACTTATAATTATTTGATGGACCCTGAACATCTGCCGCAAGATGTGTCGGTTGAGATGAACAGTCGCAATCTGAGCACATCGGCGTTTACCCTGTTTATCGGCTTCGACTGTGAGCCCGACCAACTGGGGATTTCGGAATCGACCAACTTTTTAATGAGCTCCACAGATATTTCCGACGGCCTGCTTGACAGAATGAACCAGCTGGATGTTAAAGACGAACTGATGGTTTTAAGCTGCTATGATGTTACGGATCCCGAATTCTCTCCTGCCGGAACATGCCAGGCGAATGTGGTAACCTTAAAATACGGCGAGCCCTGGTTGCGAATTCCGCCACGGCAATATCATGATGTGAAATTCCGCTGCGCGGATGCGATGCTTCAGCGAATTTATGAAATTTACCCGGAGGCGAAACATCATGTTGAAGAAGTTGAGGTGGGTACTCCGTTGACCCATATGCGCTATCTCGGACACCCTCTGGGCGCCATCTATGGGTATGAAATGCTGACCAAGGACGCTCTTTTCTTCCAGCCGGGGCGCTACTCCCCGATCACCGGACTCTGCTTTGTCGGGGGATGGGTGGGTGACAACGGGTTTGAACCGACTCTGCGATCGGGGATATCGGCGGCCAAATCAATAATAAGAAGAATTGGAACCAAATAGGTTTCGTTTGAGCGCAACGCCCAGTTGTTGGCGGCCTGTTGTCGGCAGAAAAGGACATCTGATCACCGGCAACTTAGATCCGATAGGAGATCAACATGCGAAAAGGCATCTGGCAGGAGTTTGACGGATACCAGGATATCGTTGAGGAAATCAAGGTCAGCCGGAAACTGGGCGGCACCGTATCCTCGGCAGTGATGGCCGCAGAGGAATACATTCGTCAATTGCACCCCAAACGCCTGGAGCTTCGTGTATCGGAAATCATCGAGGAGACACCGTCCACTAAAACATTACGCCTGGTTTCAAAGGATAACTACCTGCCACCATTTCTGGCCGGTCAATATATTGCTCTTTTTCTTGAAATCGGAGGTATTCGAACGAGCCGTCCATACAGCATATCTTCCCCGCCCAATCAAATCGGATATTATGACGTAACCGTCCGGCGAGTTGAAAATGGGCTGATTTCCAATTATCTGCTCGATGAAGTTCAACGGGGTGACACTGTAATTAGCTCTGGACCGGCCGGTAATTTTTATTTCAATCCGCTGGTCCATAAGGAAACCATGGTCTGCATTGCCGGCGGAAGCGGGATCACACCGTTTATGAGCATGATTCGCGAAATTGTTGAATGCGGACTGAAGCGCACCGTCTACCTGTTTTATGGGAGTAAAACACCAGATGATGTCATTTTTAGTGATGAGATTGCACAATTAGCAGAAAGGTTTGAAAATATCCGCTACACGCCGGTCATCGAAGAGCCGGCTGAAGTATATTCCGGTGCCTGTGGATTTATCACCCGTGAATTGTTGCGTGATGTGCTGAACAATATTGACAACAAATCCTTTTTTCTATGCGGCCCCCAGGGCCTCTATGATTTTTGTCTGCCCGAAGTGGAAGATCTTGGGGTCCCAAGACGCAAAATCAAACAGGAAATGTACGGTGCACCTTCCAATATCTGGGACTATCCCGGCTGGCCCGGGGAAGTTCGATCCGATGATGTTTTTTCCGTTCATGTCAAATTTAGAAAGCAAATTCCTGCCAAAGCCGGTGAATCGCTGCTGTCCACTTTGGAGAAAAATGGTATTCTGGTTTCTTCTCTATGCCGTTCGGGCGAATGCAGTATGTGCCGGGTGAAAATTCTGTCCGGAAGAGTTTTCCAGCCTGCGGGTGTTGCGGTGCGAAAATCAGACAGGCAGTTCGGCTATGTGCATTCGTGTATGGCATTTCCGGTTAGCGATCTTGAGATTTTGGTTTAGAGCGCAGAGCAGACTGACCTCAACGACCCCAACGAAATAATATTTCCAACAAAAGCGAGACGTATATGGATGATAATTATCTGGTTAGTGAAAAAATCGAAAATATTTGCACGATTACCTTGAACCGTCCTGAAAAGCGCAACGCCATCAATATTGAAATGTTGACCGGACTTTGCGAAATGGTGGAGCATCAAGCTTCCGACCCCGAAATCAGGGCCATCATTCTCAAGGGGGAAGGAAAGATCTTTTCGGCCGGAGTCGATTTTAATTCACTTGGGGCCGAAGTCGGCGCTTGCCTGGGAGAGGCCGGGGCAGGTGGTCCCGGTCTGCGGGCGCTGATCTATAAATTTCAGCAATACCTGAATCGACTGGAAGCGGCGGAAGTGCCGATTATATGTGCCATGCATGGTCGAGCCCTGGGACTTGCCGTCGAACTGGCCCTGGCTTGTGACATTCGATTGATGAGCGCGGATTGTATCTGGAGCATGCCGGAGCTGAAAATGGGGGTTGTCGCGGATGTGGGGGGAACATCCAGGCTTTCAAGGCTTTTGGGGCCTTCCCGGGCCATGGAAATATTGATGACCGGCAGGGATTACTCCGCAAACCAGGCGCTCGATTGGGGCCTGATCAATTATCATTATGGCACGGATATTCTTATCACAGAGGCAGAAAAACTGGCGCAGGATATTGCCTTGACTGCCCCTCTGGCCGTCGGTGCTGTCAAAAAAATTATCAAGCGCGGTGATGGGGTCGATCTGATGACCCAGCAGGATATGGAGGCCAATCACAACAGCGTTTTACTGCGAACCGAAGACTTCCAGGAGGGCATCACCGCGATGATGGAAAAACGGCCGGCCAAGTGGAAGAAAAGATAAGTAAAAAATTTATGCCTGCCGCTTTAGGTTCGGAGTATGGATTCCAAAACAGGTGAATCGATTTTTTTTTTAGAGATGAATACTTGACATTATAAATTATTTGTACTAACTAATTTACTTTGCATATTAATATATAAAGTGTATAAATTAATACACTTATTGGTTAATTTATAAGGAGAAAAATGGAGAATCCATTCGCCTTTAGCAATTATGTTACCGGAAGCTCTTTTTGCAACCGAAACAAGGAGCTTTCCGCTCTGCTAAAGTATATCCGGGGATCTCAGAATGTACTGCTTTATTCTCATCGGAAATTCGGTAAAAGTTCATTAATACAGCAAATTTTTAACAACATCGCTGATAAAAAGCTCAACATCGGCACCATGCTGGTCGAGTTATACGGGACAACATCTGAGAAGGATTTTATTACCAGATCATTTCAA
>JASFSK010000681.1:0-3298 GCA_050114455.1 Desulfobacterales bacterium
GTCAAATGACGGTGAACGACTGGTGGGTCAAATTGCCAAAAGACAGGCAGTAACAAACCCTGAGAATACAGTATTCGGCATCAAACGTCTTATTGGGCGCCAGTATGATAGCAAAGAAGTGCAGGAGGACATTCGGGTTCTCCCCTACAAAATAGAAAAGGCCGCCAACGGGGATGTTCGTATCAGCCTACGCGGCAAACAATACAGCCCGGCGGAAATTTCATCCTTTATACTAACAAACATCAAAAAAACAGCTGAAGAATACCTGGGTGAGAAAGTTAAAGATGCCGTGATTACCGTGCCGGCATACTTCAGTGACAGTCAGCGCCAGGCGACCAAAGACGCCGGAAAAATTGCGGGGCTGAATGTGTTGAGAATCATCAACGAGCCCACAGCCGCTTCTCTGGCCTACGGTCTGGACAAAAAGAAAGATGAGAAAATTGTGGTGTTCGACCTGGGCGGCGGTACCTTTGATGTTTCCGTTCTGGAAATCGGTGACGGGGTATTTGAGGTTAAGGCCACCAACGGCGACACTCATTTGGGCGGTGAAGATTTCGATTTGCATCTGATTGATTACCTTGCCAATGAATTCAAAAAAGAACAGGGAATCGATCTTAGAAACGACAAGATGGCCTTGCAGCGACTGAAAGAGGCCGCTGAAAAAGCAAAAATCGAATTGTCCGCTTCCATGCAGACGGAAGTCAATTTGCCGTTTATCACAGCCGATGCCAGCGGACCAAAACATCTGGCTATCAAATTAACGCGGGCCAAACTTGAAAGTTTGGTGGATGATCTGCTCCAAAAGCTCGAAACTCCATGCCGAACGGCACTCAAAGATGCAGGTCTTTCCACTGACGACATCAACGAGGTTATTTTGGTCGGTGGTATGACCCGCATGCCGGCGGTTCAAGAGCGGGTGAAAAAAATATTCGGCAAAGAACCCAACAAGGGGGTAAACCCGGATGAAGTGGTGGCCATGGGAGCCGCTATTCAGGGGGCGGTATTAAAAGGTGATGTCCAAGATGTTTTGCTGCTGGACGTGACGCCGCTATCTCTTGGTATTGAGACCTTGGGAGGAGTGATGACCAAGCTGATTGATAAAAATACCACCATACCGGCCAAAAACAGCCAGATTTTTTCTACGGCCGAAGACAATCAACCGGCGGTATCGGTTCACGTACTCCAGGGAGAGCGCGAAATGGCCTCGGACAACAAAACCCTCGGCCGTTTTGAGCTTACCGGAATCGCGCCGGCTCCCAGGGGGACACCGCAAATCGAGGTCACCTTTGATATCGATGCCAATGGAATCGTAGAAGTATCGGCCAAAGATCAGGCCACCGGCAAACAGCAATCCATCCGGATTACCCATTCGTCCGGTTTGACCCAGGAAGAAATTGATCGGCTGGTCAAGGACGCTGAACTACATGCCAATGAAGACAAAGCCAAAAAAGAGCTTATTGACGCCCGCAATTCAGCGGATGCTCTGATTTATGGTACTGAAAAGTCCATGGCTGAAATTGGGGACAGGTTGCCTGCAGGCACACGCGATGAGGTTAATAGCGTTATCAATGATCTTAAAAAAGCTTTAGAAGGTGATAGCATTTCTGAAATCAAGCGATTAACTGAAACCTTAACTCACGCCGCTCACCGGTTGGCTGAATCCGCCTATCAACAGCAAGGTCAGGAAGGTGGCCAGCACGCAGGTGCAGCCCCAGGTGGTGGTTCTGCATCATCTTCCAACGCTAACGACGATGAGGTCGTTGACGCGGAGTATGAAGAAGTTCGCTAAATACTGCCTATGAAAACCTCAAAAGGCGGCAGGTTCGACTCCCGCCGCCTTCGCCATTAATTATAATATTTCAACATGTTAAATTTTCAAATTCATTCGGCAAACATAAAGCAAATCTCACTTGAGATTTGCTTTTTTATTCTCATCATAGTTCTTTACAATATGGTAAGGAGGGAGTTCGACTCTTTGAATACAAAACCGGGGGTATTAAAAGATCCTTACCCCTGCCTTTTTAGATCTGTCGTCGCCCAACCAACTCGAATATCAAAAATTTGCTGTTTACCACTTGATAGTAGTTCTCTTCGTTCATCTTCATTTAAATTAAACACATCGGCAATTCCGTTGATGATTACCCTTAAGAGCAAAACTGCCGCAACGAAAACACTGGGATGTTGTTCGGTCAAATCACAGATCATGATATCAGATGATCTAATGGCCTCGTACATACGATTATGAATCGAAAAAGGAGCCAAGTGGATGCCAGGTGATCGTTACGAAGTTAATGATGCGCGTCGGTCCCTGTTGAAAATGAAGTCAGATTACACTGTTGAGTTCATCTGGATCATGCCGAAATTTAGCGCAAGCACCAGAGAAAACATTGAGCAGCTTATTCGGACTCCCACGATGCGCGCGCTCCTTTCTGCATATCAAACCAGGGTTAAAGAGCTGGTTGAATCCTCTCCGAAATCACAGGAAATCGAGTTGTAGATCTCAATCCTGTTATCGTAACTTGCTTAAAAGCCTAAACTTGTCAAAGCTTGCAAGTTAATGGATTTAAACAAGCTGGGCGGCAAAAAACTTGTTTAAATATAGATACTTGATAAAATCGTCAAGTTATGCTATTTAGTCAAGTTATGATGGATTCAATTGAAAAACAGGCAATTACAAAAGTCCCGGGGATTCTGGCCGAATTGCTTGAGTTACCGGAAAAAGATGTGGCCGTTGTTTCCCAAGAAAGTGATTCCGGTCTGGATATTCTCTTGAAAGCAGCTGGTTACCACTTCCAGGTAGAGTGTAAAAGCTCATCTTCCCGAGCGCCACTGCTTATGGCATTGCGTCAAGTTACGAAGGCCAGTAATTCTTTTGATAAGGACGACATTCCGCTGATTGCCGTACCCTATATGGGAAGATCCGGAATGGATCTCTGTAAAGAGCATGGTGTGTCCTGGATCGATCTATCAGGAAACGCTCATATCAAAGCTCCAGGTCTTTTGATTCATATCGAGGGCCGGCCAAACAAATTTAAAAAAGCCGGCCGGCCGGCCAACGTGTTCGCACCTAAAGGTGCCCGAATCGTGCGGCAACTGCTTATTGATCCTAAACAAAGCCACAACCAGCGAGAACTTTCGCAAATCACGGGGTTGGACGAAGGATATACCAGCAGGATAGTCCGAAGACTGGAAGAGCTCCATCTGATCGATAGAGATGCTAAAGGAGGGTTGAAGCCATCAAATCCGGATGAGCTTCTTGAGGCTTGGCTTGAGGCTTACGATTTTTCAAAGCATCAAA
>JASFSK010000682.1:0-3287 GCA_050114455.1 Desulfobacterales bacterium
TTCGTATTGATTCCCGAAAGGCGCGCAGCTTCTTCGTTACCTCCGGTGGCATAGACATATCGTCCGATGACTGTTTGGCGAAGGAAAATAATGCCGGCAACAGCAACGATTGCCAATAGGATTATAGGAAACGGGATGATCCATACTTTGCCCCATGCCAAAAAGTCAAAGCTAATGGGTACTGACCCAATGGGCTGTTTTGTATAGAGTAAAAGCAGTCCTTGAATAGCGGACATCATTCCTAACGTTACAATTAACGGATGCACTCGGGTTTTCACTATGATAACGCCATTTAGAAATCCGATAACTAAAGCCAAAGCAATTATAAAACCAATCACCGGAAAGACATACGCGTCTCTCCCATCGATGAGTCCGGAAGTCAACGTAGATGCCATGCTAACCACAGATCCGACCGATAGATCGATTCCGGCAGTTAGAATAGTTAACGTCTGGCCAATGCTTACAAACCCAAGTCCCACAACCTGGCGCATCAAATTTTCAATATTGTTGGGGTTTAAGAAAGTCTCAGAAAGGATGCTAGCGATGATTACCAAAGCTGCCAATATGATATAAACGATGCGACTTGATCCAAAGCGTTTAAGTATTGAATTTGTCACTGCAATTTCCTTGTTAGTTATTTCCGGTAGCAAGCGTCATAATTTTCTCTTCAGTCGCTTTATCCGGCGGTAGCTCTCCCATAATGCCGCCTTCATGCATCACTATAATGCGATCACTCATGCCCAGGATTTCAGGGAGCTCGGAGGAGATCATTAATATGGCTGTACCTTTATTGGCCATTTCTCGCATTAGCTTGTAAATTTCAGCTTTTGCCCCGACATCAATACCGCGCGTTGGCTCATCCAGAATCAGCAGAGATGGGTTTATATTCATCCATTTTGCAAGGATCACTTTTTGTTGATTACCTCCGCTCAAGTATTGAATCTCTTGTTCAACGCCTGGGGTAGAGATATTGAATTCGTTTACGAGATCATTGGCGAGCTTTTTCTCTTTACTGCGACTTAAAAATAATCCTTTCAGAATTTTATCAAGGACCGTTAGGGTCATGTTCTTCCTGACGGACATGGAATACACCAGGCCATCGTCTTTTCTACTCTCGGTGACATATCCGAGTCCGTTTTTTATGGACAACTTTGGAGAAGGGGATTTGACTTCTTTGCCGTTTAGCGTCATTTGTCCTTCTTCCAAATAATCGGCACCAAAAATGACTCGAGCAAGGTCGGTTCGTCTGGATCCAACCAGTCCAGCAATTCCAACAATCTCGCCGCTATATATATTCAATGATATATCATTGAGTTTTTTACCTTGTTTAGCTCCAGAGAGGCTTAAGACTATCTTTTTATCTTTTTGGGGTACACCTCTTTTCGGAAATGTTTCGGATAAACTTCTACCCACCATCATTCGAATAATGGTAGCCCGGTCGACGTCTTCAGTTTCAACTGTACCAACAAGCCTCCCATCCTTTAATACCGTCACCCTGTCTGAAATTTCGAATATTTCTTCCATGCGATGGGAAATATACAGGATCGTTTTACCATTTTCTTTTAGTCGCCTGATAATTCGAAACAAAGCATCAAGTTCTTTTCCGGAAATAACCGCTGAGGGCTCGTCCATGATCAGTACATCTGCATTTAAAGACAGGGCTTTCGCGATTTCAACCATTTGCTGTTGTGCAACTCGCAGCTCTTTGACTTTGGTTTCAAGTTCCACTTGAACGCCCAAATCATTTAAAAGTTCTGTTGCGCGGTCAGCCAGAGCCGAGGAATCGATGAGCCCCATCTTTTTCTTCGGTTCTCTACCTAAAAAGATATTTTCGGCCACACTAAGCTCAGGAATCATATTAAATTCTTGATAAATAATGCCGATGCCATAAACTTGAGCCGCATGGGTTGAGGAAAATGTAACCTTTTGTCCTTTGACAATTATCTCACCACTATCCGCTTGGTACGCGCCCGCCAACACTTTCATGAGGGTCGATTTACCAGCACCATTTTCTCCGCAAAGCGCATGCACCTCTCCATACCTGCATGTGAAATCTACTTTATCCAGCGCTAGTACGCCAGGAAACTTTTTAGTAATCTGTTTTAATTCTATTGCATTATCAGCCATTTCATACCATACCTAGCTTCAAAAGATTGGGTGGGGCCAGAGACTGGCCCACCCATTTGATTTATACCTCGCTTAAAATCATCAGCTCAGTCTTATTTGGGCATCCATTTTTCCGGAAGCGTATTGTTCCACATCCCATCAGGCCAATCGGGATGTGCCATATCGCTCCAGGGCAAATCGCCTTTGATGTTTTCGGTATCCTGAGTCGTAATTATGGTTCGAGGAACATCGATCGTTTTGGGGACAGATTCGCCATTGAGAACTTTCAACGCAACCAGAACGGCATCACCCCCCATTGACACCGGAAAATCAATGCTCACGGCAGGATATCCCCATTCTTGTGCTCTGACCAAGAAAGAATTTAGGTGGTCGCCGGTTATGGGTATTTTAATGCCTGCTTCTTTCAATGCCTCCATGGCACCACTGGTTTGAAGGCCGTCGCCAAAGACACCATGAATTTTATCACCGTAAGTTTGGATCAAGGCCTTCATAATTTTCTTTCCTTGAGCGGGAGACCATCCGGTATATTGGGTGTCCAGGACTTTGATATCCGGGAAGCGGGTGAGTATTTCTAATCCGCCGCCGGTTCGTTGTTCTGCAGGAGCAGCGCCGGCAATACCGGGGAGAATCACAATGTTGCCCTTGCCGCCCAGCATCTCACAGAGCCACAGCATTTGGACCCGGCCCTGGGTCCAGTTGCTGGAGGTGACAAAGGTGACGTAAGATTCCGGGTTTTTAACATCCCGATCCACACAAACTACCGGTATACCCTTTTTCATTGTTCGTCTGGCAACGGGGTCCAAAGCGGCCGAAGTGGCTGCACTGAGAATCAACAAATCAATGCCCTTGGCCAGTAGATCTTCGACATCTGCGACTTGTTTATCAGGTTTGTCGTTCGCATCGGTTACATATAGGGCTTCAATTTCAGGATGTTTCTCAGCTTCGGCCCTCACTTGACGTTCGAAGAGAACCCGCCATGAATTAGAAATAGATGCATTGGAAAAACCAATTTTGTAGGGGCCTTCCTTTTTATATTTCGATGTGTCTACCATTTGTATGGGCCCAGATGTCCAAAGCCAAGAACGTGGGAATGGTTCAGCAAATACAGTTGAAAATACGGATAGGACAAATGCGACGACAATAAGACTGGACATTAATTT
>JASFSK010000683.1:0-3284 GCA_050114455.1 Desulfobacterales bacterium
ATATTTAACTCCGGTTTTCTGAAGGAATCGGCAAAAAATTTTTCATTTAGTAAAGTTTGCAGCCGTCCCTGTTGAAACGGCTGCAATCAGCACATCAGGACATCGTGGGATCGCTCAGGAGACAGACTCTTTGATCTCGAATGATCCGTCTTTTTTGAAGGTTAATTCCCCTTCAAGGTAATAAACATTTTTCATTTCCGGTCTCAGATCCTGCATCATATAGAAAGATTCTCCACTGCGGGCACCGGTGCCGCAGACAAATATAATCGGTTTGTCCGTCGGCAGGGTTTTGATTTTATCCTCGAGATTATCCACCGGGATATTGACCGCAGTTTTAAATGAACCTTTTTTAAATTCATCAGCATCACGCACATCGATCAGCATGATACTCCCAGGTTTATTCTTGACGATCTGTATAAAAGTATCTGTGTCAATGCTGCCCTCCTCCTTGCCTGCTTTCAGCAGGTTAGGTGTAGCAGGTTTAGAAGAAGCAACGGCAACTGAGGCGCCTTTGCCGTATGCGACTACCCAGGCCGGATATCCGGCGGCAAAGACCTTAACATTTGAGTATCCAAGTTTAACCGCCTTCCTGGCGGATTTATGACTCAACTTTCAAGTAAAGCCACCACAATAAAAAATGAGGGGTGTAGCCTTATCCGCAGGCAGCTTGCCCTTCAATTTGTCAAATTGTGTGTCAGGGATACTGATAGCAGATGGAATGTGTCCTTTATCGAATTTTGCACGCTTGGGCCGGGAGTCTACAATCACCGTCTCGTTGGCTTCATATAGTTGAGCAACATGCTCTATGGAAACAGCCGCATAGTTACCTGGGGCTTTCATCCATGCGGGGAATCCGTCGGCAAAAACTTTGACATTGGTGTAACCAAGTTTTTCCGCCTTCCTGGCGGATTTATGACTCAGTTTTCAGGTAGGGCCGCCGCAGTAGAAAATGAGCAGTGCTTTTTTATCCGCTGGCAGCTTGTCGGTCATCTTGTCAAACTGGCTGTGAGGGATGCTGATAGCCATTGGGATATGCCCTTTGGCATACTTAGGTTTATACGGTCGGGAATCGATGATCATAACCCCTTCCGGTTGCGGTAATTTAGCGTACTGCTGAATTAAGGCCAAATCAGCAATGTCATGAAATTTCCAGTCGGATGGCTCCCCTGCCTTGGTGGTATCTGACGCCAGGGCCGTGCCTGCGTATCCGATACCGAGCACCAAAGCGAAGCACAGTATGAAGGATACCGCTGGCATTTTTTGAAAACGCATAACTTCCTCCTCTTTGGTTGATGGTTTTTTGAAATTGCACATTCGAAAAATAGAATTGAAGAACTGTATTTTATTCCAGTCTTCTTTTCTCTGACTTACTTGCATTTAGCCGGCGTCGGTGAGTCTGACGCATGCTCGTATAAGTAAGCATAAATATCGGCAACTTGGGTATCATCCAGATTGTTCCATTCCTCTTTGCAACCGAACTGAGCATAATCTTTGCCGCTGAAAATCGATTCCCACTCGGCTTGAGTTTTATCAGCCGGACTGATGGGGGGCGTTTTTGATTCAACGGCACCACGTTCGAAGCAGGCCTTGTAAACTTTACGGTACGTGTATTTGCCTTTACGCTTGTTGCCTTTGTCTAGAGCAAAGCCAGCACCAATTGTGGAAAATATAAAAAATAATGCCATTGCGATAACAACTAACTTTCGAAACATGATTTCTCCTTTCTGATTGTTATAATCAATTTTGTTTATCTGGTTGACCAGTTTATTAAAATTTCAGATTTCTTGAGGTGCTAATTCAAACACCAGTTGTTAAGGAATTATCAACTTAGCAAACCCTATGCCAAAGACCCATAGCCCGCATTAAAAAAACAACCTGTTGAAATAATGATAAATATTTTCACAAACTCTTTTGAATTGCGATTTAAAGAGGAAGGTGTTAACTTTTGCCAAGTTAACAGGTTAACACTTCAAACGGAGCATTTGCGCATTAAACCAAATTCAGTGGTACAGGCAATAAAAGAGTGAGGCTGCGCACCAAAACGCTTGGCTATGGCTAAGCGGTGATGCCGAGCATTTTTTCAATTTTATAATTTTTACGACACATTAGACGTCTATTTATTATTGGATGATAATCCCTTGTTCTGAGTCGGGTTCTTTCAAAACAAAAAGCGCTTCGTACAAAACCATAAGATAAAATTATGTTAGTTATGATGGCGGGTGTCAGAAATATACCTGGAAAAATCAGATCAAATCGTTATTTTCTTTGCATTTGCTAATAATGAGTGTTAAGTTAACACATCAAGGTTAACAGGGTTAACAACTTGAGCATAACCCTAAACATTATTTAATCGTACCCCCAACAATATTGATGTTATCAAGTAAATGCTTGAATCTGTAGATCGGGACGTAATCGGAGTTGAATTATTGTTGATTATTTTTGCTTTCTTGATAGTGACCGATTCGCATGATTTAATCAGTGCACGAATTTTGCTTCAAAGGAGCGCATGCTCATGGAAATAGGTAAATATTGGAAAACCATTGTCGATACGTTGCAAGACGGATTAATGGTTCTTGATCCATCAGGAAACATCTTGGCAATGAACCCGGCGGCGGAGGAGCTAACCGGCTATTCGGCTGATGAATTAGTCGGTCAAAATTGTCGTACTTTGAATTGCACTGGTTGTGAACTTTATGGACGGGGTCCCGGTGAGGAGTGGTGCGGATTATATGTAAAAGGAAACGTCAAAGCAAAGAAATGTTTGATATCCAAAAAAGACAGACGGTTAGTGCATGTTGTCAAGAATGCTTCTGTGCTCAGGGATTCTAAGGGGCATATGATTGGAGCGGTTGAAACCTTCACTGATATCTCTGAAATCGTGCGCCAGGAGCAGGAAATTTTAACCCTGCGCAAAAGCTGTCACCTTGAAGAAGACCACCACGGGCTGCTGGGTGAATCCTTGCCGATGCAGCGCCTTTTTGAACTCATCGAGAATGTGGCCCAGACGGATGCGCCGGTTTTAATCCACGGTCAGAGCGGTACCGGCAAAGAGCTGGTTGCCCGGGCCATTCATGAAGACAGCCCCCGCAAAGACAAGCCATTCATCAAAGTCAACTGCGCTGCCCTCAATGAAAACCTGCTGGAAAGCGAGCTCTTCGGCCATGAAAAAGGCTCTTATACGGGGGCGGACCGCACGCGAATCGGCCGTTTTGAAGCCGCCCACGGAGGCACGATTTTTTTAGACGAAATCGGCGACATACCGCCGGGCATTCAGGTGAAACTGT
>JASFSK010000684.1:0-3284 GCA_050114455.1 Desulfobacterales bacterium
TTGATCCTCCTTTTAGCGCCTAATGTATATCAGACTCTCAAATGGTTCGTCAAAGGTTAGCTGGGTGAAAGGTTGAAGCCCGGATGTTGCACGACTCGGAGACGTTCACAATTAAGGCTTTTGAGTCGAAATCACAGATTGGACACTTGTGCTGTCTTCTGCCCAGCCAAAATGTGAATTCATATGGGTTGAGTCAATAAAAGGTTGCACTGCTCGCAATTAGGAATTAATCTAAATTATCTTTTTGAGGAATTTATAAGATTTGACAAACCCACAAAAAGTTCGAAATTCCGCCATGCCGGCGAAGGCATCCAGAACAATATGAATATACTGGATTCCCGCCTTCGTGGAAATATCATTAAAGGATGATTGAATCGTTTTTACGAAAGCATGAAATTTGGTTATTAAAAAATCAGACCGGGATAATATCAGCGGTAAGCTGGAAAATCTGGGTGTAAATGTCGATTATGTTGGATCTCTTATATCCGAGTACATTGACGAAGGCTACATCCCACTGGTCTTCTAAATCCGCGAAAAAGATTTAAATGTCGCACCCAATTAAAACAGCCGGTATAATATTAGCGGGTGGAAGCTCGACAAGATTCGGGCGCCCCAAACAGCTTTTAGAGCTGAGAGGAAAGTATCTGATTGAGCACGTACTCGAGGCCGCATTGTTATCCGAACTAAATCATGTGGTATTGGTATTGGGAAACGCTCATCAGGATATATTGCAAGCGTTGGGCAACCGCGTTTCCCACAAGCGTCTTCAGATTGTGATCAACCACCGCTATCTGGACGGTCAAAGCCGGTCTGTAAGGGCCGGTCTATCGGAAATTCGGCAGTTGTATTCAGCCGTTATGTTTTTACTTGGCGATCAACCCATTCTGGATTCAAGCACCATCAATTATCTATTGGACAAATTCCATAGCTCCGCTAAAGACATCTGCGTTCCGACTCACAAAGGCAGACGGGGCAATCCTGTTATTTTTGGATGTGCCCTGTATGATCAGCTTATGGCGATTAAGGGAGATATCGGTGCCCGGGATATAATTCGAAACAATCTCGAGCGAGTTTTATTCATTGAGCTTGAAAATCCGCTGTGTTTCTTCGATATCGATTCACCACAAGACTTCGAAATTCTTCAGTCACGTTTAGACAGCTGATTGTTTGCTGTTTTTCACCTGATTATTGATTTTTAGGTGTCACTAAACCTGATTATTGGGGAAATTTTGGATTCGGCCTTGCTAGAATTTCGGCTTTGGTTTAAATTAGGACGGCTTTTAAGAAAAATACACGGCCAGTCTGGGGTGAATCTGCGGATGCTGAACAGTTACAAAATGGGCTCGATTTTCGTAAACCCGAACGGATAAACATCAAATTCTTGGTTTTCAGATAAGTTGCCATTCAAAGAATTTCTCTTAATTCAGTTGACATGGAGGTGTTATGGTCATGATTCAAAAGATAGCAGAGTTTACCGGCTTGCCGCTATTGGCGGTCGAAGCCGGATTCCTCCTATTGCTTACCATTATTTTTGTCGTTCTGGTACTTTTGGTATTGGCAATATTTAGAATCAAAAATGAAATTCTTAAAATCGGATATACGACCAATTATATCGTCCGATTGATTGAGCGAGGATATAAGGACCGAAAGCTCTACAAGGTAAACTACGATTTGAAAACCGAGCAGATTATTCTTGAAATGTTACAGGAAGGTAAATCCCACAGTGACATCATAAAAAATATTTATGTCAGTGAAGAATATATCGAAATGATAGAACAATTGGCTCAGGATGAGGGCCTGCTGCCGGATAAATCGAATTAAATTCTACTGGGTGTGGTATAGATGACAGCTAAAAAAAAGCCATTTTGGGTGACAAAAAGCTTGGCGGAATTGACACCGACTGAATGGGAATCTCTTTGTGATCGCTGCGGCCGTTGTTGCTTGCACAGTGTCAGAGATGGCAAAACAGGCAAGATCCAATTCATCGCGGTTGCCTGTCGTTTTTTAGAAATTTCCTCCTGCCGTTGTTCGGTTTATGCTGAAAGAGAACGCAAAGACCCGGATTGCTCGACCCTTTCACCGCATAAACTCATGACAATTAAAAGGTTGCCATACACCTGTGCCTATCGCAAGCTTGCCGAAGGAAGGCAATTGGAGTGGTGGCATCCTCTGATCTCGGGAAATCCCAACACGGTTCATGAAGCGGGAATTTCCGTACAAGATAAAGTTATATCCGGCCTGCATGTCCATCCGGACGATTTAACCTGCCTCGATTTAATTTGACTAAAGACCAACATTAAAAAGCCGATATATTTGTTAGCAGCCTATAAAAAAATTCAAATTATGGGCGGAATACTTTACTGTCGCCAAATATCCGATTTGGGACTTAAAATGCAAACGAATTATATCAAAGTACGAAAATCAAATCTGTTTCGCTATCATACGGTCCCCCTTTACTATCAAGCAAACAGCGAAAGGTACGGTATTTATAAGCCTGCGGGAATGTATTTAAAAGAAATGCGCGTTAAACGAAATCTGATTCCACGCGAGCTCTATCTAAAAAAATCAGATAAAGCCAAAGGCACCAGAGATGTGCAAAAGGCTTTTAATCACAAGCTTCAAAAGGACATAAAATCCAATAATTTAAAAAGCGTCAAACTGACGGTGGTAAACCTGGTTGATGAAATGTTCGCAGATCCCACGAGCGGTATCCTGGAGGGATTGTCAAATACAGTGAATGTCATCGTGGGGGAATATATTAAGGAACCAGACATCATTAAAAACTTTTGGCTCATATCGGATAAAGACTATACAACGGCGCTACATTCAGTCAATGTAATGGCACTGGCGATTCGGTATGCCATTTCCCGCAGGTATAGCAAATCTCAAACCAAATTGTTGGGATTGTGCGCATTGCTGCATGATATTGGAAAAACAAGAACCGATATAAATATTTTAACCTCACCACGAAAATTAAGTGATGAAGAGTTTGCCAAAATTAAATCTCATCCCATTCAGGGCTATAATCTATTGAAGCGCTGCAAGTTTTCCAACCCAGAAGTGAAGCTCACTGCATTGCAGCATCATGAAAAGTTGGACGGTAGCGGCTATCCGAGTGGATTGACTCAAATATCCAAATTTGCACAAATCATCGGTATTTTAGATTGCTTCGAAGCGTTGACCAACGATGACAGGCCGTATAGAGATTCCATGATTCCGTTTAATGCCCTTGATTTGATACAAAAAGATGTCAGCAACGGAAAGTTTGACAAAGATGTTTATGC
>JASFSK010000685.1:0-3283 GCA_050114455.1 Desulfobacterales bacterium
AAGCGGTCGTTCGAGCAAACGCCGGCTTGGAATCCGAAGGTATCCGGTCTGCCATCATCGACGCGGTGATGAAATTTCGGGGAAAGGCTCCCCAGGAAGATGATATCACCCTGGTTGTTTTGAAATTTTCTTAGAAATTATGCGTCAACAGGCTATATTTACACCCTGCAATGACCGACGAGGAAAGCGGTCACTCCAGTGACAAGAGATGGGTTCTAAGGTTGATCTTCCTGTTTTTGATACCCACTTTCTTTCTGATGTTGTCCCGGTGAAACTCGATGGTTTTGGGGGAGAGATTTAATATCGAGGCGATTTCCTTGGTGATTTTGCCCTGCTTGACCAGGTTGGCCACCTGAAGTTCGGTGGGAGTAAAGTCCAACAAATTAATAGACGAGCCCCGCACAAAGGGCGAGATAATATCGTCCAGATTGGATTCGATGATGCCCAAATAGGTTTTTTGTATGTCATCCAGCCTTGTTTTCTTCAGCTTTTTCAAATAAGGATCGATCATCTCCCTTACGTTCATCAAAACCTTCTGTTCAAGTTCTTTCTTATCTTCATCCCGTTTGTCTAAAAGAACTTTTAAGGCCGTATTCATTTCCTGGAGGTTTTTGGTCTTTTCCATCAACTCCATGGTTTTTTGATTGACCTGGTGTTCCAATTCTTTGCCGGCATTGCGCAGGGCTTCTTCACATTTCAATCGTTCGGTGACATCCTGAACGAAAACCACAAACCGGTTAACACGGCCCGCGTCATTTAAAATCGGGAATAGGTTGCAATCAAAAAAAAGCCCCGTTCTTTCTTCGGTGTAATTCAGGGGCTGCTTGGTGCGGAGCATTTCACGGGCCTTGCTTTTTCGCAATGCTGCGGCTTTGGGCGGCATCAGAGCATAAATGTTCAAACCTCTGAGTGCTTCAGGGTTTTTGCCGAATCTTTCTGCCATTCTGGTGTTAACGGCCAACAGCGTACCATCTTGTTCCACCAGAGCTGCCAGGCCATGGGTAGAGTTTAACATCACGCGAAAGGTTTCCTCGCTGTCCTGCAACGCTTTTTCTGCCGCTATGCGTTCGCTGACGTCGCGGATGACGACCAGATCTGCGGGCCGGCCCTTGAAGGAAATCATAGCGGCTGAGGTTTCGCAGGGAATGATGCTGCCGTCTTTGGCGAGAAGGTCGATGCGGAAGGTTTTGGAAAGGGGTTTGCCAGCCAGCCGGTCTTGATACCGCCGGCGAACGGCCGGCAGATCTTTTTTTTGAACCAACTTGTAAAAACTCAGTCCCTTGTCGACGTCTTTGCGGGTGTAGCCGAATTGCCGCCTAAACATCGAATTGACGAACTGGTAGCGGTCATCCTGCAAGATCGCCACGGCATCCGGGCTTAACTCCACCAGACTTCGATAAATTTCCTCGCCTTCATGCAACGCATCCTGCGGCGGCTGACATTGAGGCTCGATCTTTTCGATTTGCTGGGTTCTAGAGGTCGCTTCATCTTTGGCGGGAGGTTTATCCATTGACTCAATTCCTCGAACGCCTAAAAAAAGACCCACACAACTAACTCCCTTCATAAACCACCCCGCCTTTGCGGGATGAGAATTGAAAAGGTTCTACCGTTACCGGGTGACCACGGGACATTGATCTATATCTGAACCCTGCCGGCGGCTTATGAAGGGAGTTAGTTGTGTGGGCCTTCATTCGCGATTGATGTGGTGTCCGCATTTTGAATTGATCATTGTAGCTGGCTCAATTTTCAGCCGGGCGAGCCTGAAAATGGCCACCAAGGCACAAGGGCACAAAGTCAAACTAATTCGCAAACGGATTTTTGTGTATCTATTTGTTTCCGCTCTGCTATACTGATTCTGCTGACAACGTTTCCAATGCGTCTTCCACTGTAGTGTAAATATTGGCAAATTTGGTGATGCCCACCATGTTGAATATCTTTTTGAAATGTTCCGAGATCCCCGTAATCCCGATTCGTTGTTTTTTCTGTTTGGTCTGAGCCAATATCTGAATCAATATCGCAATGCCGCCGCTGTTGATGTAGGCCTGTTGGTCCATTTTTAGCAGGATTTTTTTGGCACCCTGATTGCTGGCAGTCTGATAGGCGTCATTCAGAAAGGGCTCTGAAAATGCAGTAACATCTCCCTGGATTTCCAGAATGGTTACCTCAGCCTGTTTTTCTATTGTAATTTTATTTTCGTTCTGCATTTTCAACCTTCACTTTCTCAATCCGTCTTCAGCGGCGTCGACGGGACAAGATTGCGCAATCTTAAGTAGGATCCATTCCTCAAGATTTACATCACTGTGGTTATAAATCTTTGTACGAAGAGGCCCACTCAATTGCTTCCTCGATCTAATTCGGAATTTCTGATGGCCATTCTCAATCCATTGCCTTTTTCGGTCCTGATGTTGAAGTCGACTTCATCGACAAGCTGCCTGATCAGGAAAGTGCCAAACCCGATGGCCGGATCCAGATTATCAATGATTCTGTCAATATTTGGCTTGGGGTACATTTTCTTGATGCCCTCGCCATCGTCCGTAACCGTGACATAAATCGTATCGTTTTCGAGATTCATCTGGATCGTCACCCGGGCGTCCGAGCGTCCCTTGTTGCCGTGCTGCATGGCGTTGACCGCAGCTTCTGCGACGACCGTCTTCAAGTCCTCAATACGTGCCGGAGAGAAACCAAACATTTTGGCAAACGAAGCAGAGCTCGCCATAGCGATCCGTTCATAGCCGATCCGGTTGGGTAAAATAACCTCTATGGTTGGCAGATTTTCATTTGTGGCCATCTCGCTCCCCTTACTTCAGTACGCTTTAAGCCCGTGGTCTACGGCATCCTTCATTTTTTGCAAATAATCCAACAATTTCCTTTTTACAATCAGCAACTTTAGATCACTTTTAACTTGAGCGGTTTATGCGGCTATAATTCAATATATTTTTTGGGGTGTCAACAAGAAGATCCGAATTCTTTTTGGATCATTTGGATTTTATTTGAAATTTGGTGCTTGTAATTTGTTCTTGCATTTAACTGCTTTAGGATTCGGCCATTATCTCCAGAGCATCCTCAATGGTATTGTAGATGTTGGCAAACCGGGTAATCCCCACCATACTAAAAATTTTCTTATAATGCTCGGAGATGCCCGTAATGCCGACACGCTGATTTCGTTGTTTGGTTCGGGCCAGAATCTGAATAAATACTGCTATGCCGCCACTGTTGATATAGATATCTCTCCCGGTCTTTAACAGGATATGGGTTGCACCCTGTTGATCGGCATCGTTATAAG
>JASFSK010000686.1:0-3275 GCA_050114455.1 Desulfobacterales bacterium
AAGTTTTTCCCGATGATGACCGTCTTTCCCCTGCCTTCGCAGGGGCAGGCTCTGCGAAGACAGGAATCCAGATATTACAGCATCCCGTATACTGGATGGTTGCCTGCGTGGGCATGACAAATAAATACCCCGATCCCTGGGATAACCGGATTCTAAATTTAGACTTATTTTTGGAACAGGATCTATCAGTATTTTTTCTGGCTTTTTTGACGATAGCCTCGAAATCCAATGCGTCTGCGCCAAAAATACATATTGGGACAAAAAATGTTTAGATTGAGGCAATTAAAATCATATCGGCCGATCATTTGTATTTTTCTGCTCTTCATGGCCTGTGGGAAGGATGAGCGGTTGACTGCATTCAGAAATGTTAACCTCGTGCCCATGACGGAGGAGAAGATCGTTGAGAATCAAACCGTATTGGTCAAAGGCGACCGAATATTTAAGATCGGACCTGCTGATAAGGTTGAAATACCGCCCAATTCCAAACTCATTGATGGTGAGGGTGACTTTCTAATGCCCGGATTGGCGGATATGCACGTCCATCTAAAAGGGGATTGGCCGATTTCTCAACTGGATATGTATCTAGCCAAGGGCGTTACGACGATCAGAGATCTCGATGGGCGTGATTTTATGCTTCAATGGCGCGATGACATTAAAGCCGCAAAGCGCAGCGGACCCACGATTTATGTCTCGGCGCCAACCATCCGCGGCGATGAAAATAATCCTGCCGATCAGATATTGACCTTCAATTCCGGTTATGACTGCATCAAGCTATACTCCTACTTATCAAAAGAAGATTATTCAAAGGTGATGGAGACAGCTAAAAAGAATAAATTATACACAATTGGACATATTCCATTTGCGGTCGGTATGGATGGCGTTATCGCTGCCGGCATGGACGAAATCGCCCACATTGAAGAGTTAAGCTTTGAGCTCATCGATTTTGACAGAACTAAAAAATTAAACCCGGAAGGGTGGCTGCCCTATGTCATTGGCAAGGCAATTCAACAGAATAACATCTCGGCGGGTTTTGATTTAAAAAGGGTGACTGATAATCAAAAAAAGCGTATTTCTGCCATCATAAAAAGACTGAAATCAACGAACGTTCCAGTATGCACCACCCTGATCGTGGACGACGCCATCGTCCAAAAATTGTTCGAACCGGAATCGTTTCTGTCACGTCCCCAAAGCACCTATTTACCCGAAACGTACAAGCAGGCCTTCCTCGAGGGCAATGAAAAGCATCAGGTACAATTCAAAGGTATCGAGGCACTGGCGCCGTTTAAATATGGGCTGGATAAATCGCTATTAATTGAATTACATCGAGCGGGTATTCCGCTTATTTTGGGAACCGATGCCGGGACCGGCGCTATGGGTATTGTGCCCGGGTTCTCGATTCACGACGAGCTGCGATTGCTGGTGGAAAATGGATTATCTCCCTATGACGCCATTGCAACCGGCACAGTCAACGCTGCAATGGTTGCGGCGGCAATGACCGGCAAGAATGAATTCGGAACCATCGAGGAAGGAAAACGCGCTGATTTAATCTTGGTTGATAGAAACCCCTTGGAGGATATCGCTCACATCAAAGACCATCGAGGTGTTATGGCGGCAGGAGAATGGTATGAAAGACCCTTTCTGGAGGCCGCTATCAACCCCAAATTATTGCCTGGTATTCCCATTGAAGGCAATGTTTTTCAGGCCCGCCGACCGGACAACAGTCTGAATACCCAGATTGAGATTGTTGTTGGGGAGTCATTTTGGGGCCAATTGCCGGATGAAATTGATTCGGTAACGGTAACGGTAACGGATTACAACGGCGTGCGATCAACGATACCACTCCCGCGCCATCGCTATTTTAATCAGTTCAGAGATTTCTGGTATCAAATCGAGGGCCCTCCGGCCATAGGCAAATACACCTTTCAGGTTACAAGCAGGGGATTGAACGGAACGGCGGTTGATTTTCAAATTGTCAACCGGGCAATTCCATCGCCTGATAGCAAAACCTTTTGGCCTGCTAATGGAGAAATTATCACTTCCCAGACGCCCACGTTTTTGTGGGGTCCTGTCGTATACTCGGAGGGTGAATTATACTATCGTCTGGTGATCCATGACCTTACCGGCAAACGCATCTATGGAACCGGCCGGTCTCAGAATATGCTATCCCATACCCTTCCCAAAGGCATTCTAAAGCCTGGACAAACCTATCAGTATAAAGTTCGCGTCATGGATAGTGCCGACTGGATTGAGATGCAGAATCGCTCCGAAAGTGGGTGGCTGACATTCAAAATGTCAAAAGTATTAGACCGATGATCTTTACTCGTACGCAAACGGACATTGCCTGTAACAATATCGCACACTAGCATTAACCGACCGTGACCCTTGATTAGATGTTGTCAACGGCGGTCATTATTTGCAAATTCGTTTCCGGCATTGTTATTCAGTCCTCTAACTTTCACATACTGCTTGTTGGCCGAATACCAACGCCCTACAGCCAATTCCTATCCTTAAATAAACCATCTTTTAGTTTTTAAAAAAAGTTCTTCCACGTTTCAATTTTTTTCCTTTGCCGACCCAGCCTGAATATTTTGGCATACCACTTGCTAATATTAGAGGCAGGTCCTACTTTGAAAAAATTACTACTGACGCTAAGAGGTTTCTCATGTCTAAGATTCATCTTCATCCAAACAACAAAATGTCCTGGCGAGATAAGGCCCAGTTGAATATCTGCATTGCGAAAGATTTGGCCGACAGTTTCGGAGGTAGAAAGGCAGATTATTTACAAAAATTAAACCAAAAACTGAAAATAAAAATTCTCTTTGATAAGATTGGACCGTACGCAAAAGCAGCCTGATGAAACCGTTGGCCAACTCCAGGCCGCAATTTAAACAGGAGGACCCATGAACTTGAGAATTGGCCATTCCACTATTGTCATTTGCCTTTTGGGGGCGGTTCTATTTTCATGCCAGCGACAAGCCGATTTGGAAGGATTATGGATTGGATGTGAACTTCGGAAACCATGCATTGACTGGTTCTTGACCATTGAGGGCAATCAATTCCATCTAATCCGGGAAGATGCTTTCATTTCATATAAAGGCCGTTTTCAATTGAATAACAACTGTGTCCACAAAAAGATCGACTTTCAGATCAATGCGGCCCATACACCATCGCAAAATGGGCGAACGATATTGGGAATCTATCAAATTAAGGGCCGGAACTCGTTAACAGTTGTTATGGGTCCGCCAGGTGAACTATTACGGCCCCTTTCTTTTGAC
>JASFSK010000687.1:0-3273 GCA_050114455.1 Desulfobacterales bacterium
CTTTGGCCAACTCTTCAGCCGCTGCCAGGGCGTCATTGACCCCGGTCAGGTAGGTCAGGCAGGTGACGTCTTCGCCGGACCGAACGACTTTGGCCTTGCCGTAAGGAACATAATAATCGAGATTATCGAGGGGGACCTGGCATTGCTCGCCGTAAAGGTCGCCGTGTTCGATGATAAGTACCGGGTCATTGAAGCGCATGGCCGAATTGAAAAGACCGATGTAATCGAACGCGTTTGACGGCGCCACCACCCGCCATCCCGAAAACAGACTGAAGAGACCGGCCGGGTTCATCGAATGCTGGCCGCCATAACCCAGGCCGATGGCGATCCGTGTTCGGGCCACCAGCGGAAAACTGGCCTGTCCACCGTACATATGTCTCAGTTTACCAATCTGATTAAACAACTGGTCACAGGCCACCAGCGAAAAATCAGGAAACATAATTTCAACCACCGGTCGTTGACCGGCCATGGCGGCACCACCGGCCATCCCGACGAAGCCGCATTCCGAAATGGGGGTGTTGATCAACCGTTCGGGATAGACTTCCTTGATGCCCCGTGTCGCCCGGTAGGCACCACCATGCAGATTGGCGACCTCTTCTCCGAGAACAAACACCCTTTCGTCTTTCTCCATATTACGCAAGGTGACGGCAGCAATGGCGTCGACGTAGCTCAGCTCGCTAAATTGATTAAAATTGTCTTTTTCGACAAACACCACGTCATTGAACACATCGTCCTCGCAACGCACATCGCGCACCAGATCCTCCGGCGGCGGCCAGTGTGAATCCGGAATAAACAGCTTGCCCTTGTTTTCAACGGTGCAGAAACTGACGGCTTCGTCGACCGCCGCAAGGGCCATTGCCTTCAAATCGGCCGGCTGACGGTCAGAGATCAATTTTTTCTCTACCAGCGCATCGGTGTAGACCTGCAGTGGATCCCTCACCTGCCACTCCTTCTCCTCACTCCGGCTTCGGTAGCCAAAGGGGCTGCCTTGCAGCGGGCCGGCATGATGGTAAAACCGGTAGGTCTCCGATTCGATCAGAAAGGGCCTGGGTGCGTTCTGGATGTCTTTGACAATCCTTTCGAGTGCGCAATAAACGGCTACCGGGTCCATACCGTCGACGATCAAACTGTCGATCCCGTAGCCCAGACTGCGCAGCCCTAAATTAATGCAGGAAGACGACATACAGGTCGAGGTGCCGACCGCATAAAGGTTGTTTTCAACAAAGTAAATCACAGGTAGATCCCACAAAGCGGCCATGTTGGCGACTTCATGAAAGCAGCCCTGATTGATGGCGCCGTCACCAAAAAAGCTGACCACTACCCGGGATCCCTCGGTGAGTTTCTCGGCCCAGGCCGCACCGGTTGCGATCGGTATTCCACCACCGACGATCCCATTGCTACCAATGTTGCCGGATGCCGGATCGCACAGGTGCATCGACCCCCCTCTCCCGGAACACCAGCCGTTCTTAAGACCCATGATTTCAGCCATGGTCTTGTTGATGGCCTGCTGCATGGACTCGGATATTGAACTGGTCAAAGGATCAAAGTCTTCGGGTGCATAGTACATAACGGCCTTGGCCAAAAAATGGCCGTGGGCCCGGTGGGTCGAGCCGACCAGATCCGATTTATTCAGCAGCACGGCAGTGGCAGCGGCATTGGCTTCCTGTCCGACACTGGCATGAACCGGTCCGTGGATCAAATCTGCGTCCTTCAACTCCAGCAGTTTGTCTTCGAATTCGCGAATTAAATGCAGCAGGAAAAGCATTCTGGTGTGATCGATTTTTTTAATCTTGCGAAAATCGGCTGCAGATACCTGCAGCCGATGACAGGAGCCGGTCGGTTGTACTTTTTCTAATTTACTCATAATTCCTTCCGTTGTAACAATGTGGCTAAATGATGTTCAATTGGCTTCCATCCAGTCTGAAATTATCTTGATCTCGATACCGGCCATGGCCCCGCCGTCTACCTGGATGGGGCAGCCGGTGATATAGCTGGCGCACTCCGATGCCAGAAATGCAACCACTTTACCGACCTCTTCCGGCCGGGCGTAGCGTTTGACCGAGCTGGCACGGTCGGCTGCTGAATCCAGAACATCCTGACGGGTTTTTCCCAGATCTTCTGCGATGGTATCGGCAAATTTATCCCAGATTTCGGTGTGGATCAATCCCGGGCAGATGGCCGTTGCGCAAATCCCGAACCGTGAGTACTCCATGGCCAGCGATTGGGTGTAATTGATCACGGCCGCCTTGGCGGCATTGTAGTCGGTAACCCCCGATCCCGGTGAAATCCCATACATGGAGCTCATGTTGATAATCCGGCCCCATTTTTGCTCGATCATTTTGGGCACAATAATGCGGCAAGTACGCACGCAAGCCATGAGATGGATGTTCAACTGGGCGGTCCAATCTTCGTCCGTGGCACTGATGGGGGTGCATGGCTTTGAGTAGCCGGCATTGTTGAACAAAATATCGATCCGACCCAAAGCCTCGTAAGTACGATTGACCGCTTTGGTGACCTCATCGGCCTTTTCCATGTCGGCTGCAATGGCCAGCGCTTCCACACTCAAGCTTTTTATTTCTTTTTCAGCCGCCACAAGGTCCGCTTGGTTGCGGCCGGTAATGGCTATGTTGCATCCCTCGCGGGCCAATTCAATCGCGGCCGACTTGCCGATACCCTTGTTGCCGCCGGTCACCAATGCGACTTTCCCTTTAATTCCTAAATCCATTGCTTCCTCCTTAATTTTCTTTTGGGACAAGATTTACAGGATAAATGGGATTGTTTCCGTCTGCGTCGAGTGCACTAAGGCTGCAGGCCCTTTTATCTGAATAATCCGATCGATGAATCCTGTCTGAACTTCTTTTATTTTATAGAATCCATTCCTAATTTATACGTGATTGTATTTACGTACTTGGCTGTTAACCAATCTTTTTCAGCCCCCACCAATCACCTTGGCCAGCGTGACGGAATCGCCATCATCGACAATGCTGTTGAATTTGCCCGGATAGCCGTTGATCATAATACTGACCACTTCCTGTCTGGGAAGATCTAATTCGGCAATCAACCGTTCAACATCACAAGGGGTGTCAATGGTCAATTGAATGCCGGTAAGGTGGTCATAGCCGACACTATATTTACGCAGAAACGGGCTAAGCTTCACTTCAATCGGCATGGGCTATATTCTTATTTAGGGTTGATGCGACTTATTTCAACTAGGTTCCAGTCCCGATTAGACTGACGGCATTGCATACCAACGGCGCCGCTTATGCGAAGGTA
>JASFSK010000688.1:0-3272 GCA_050114455.1 Desulfobacterales bacterium
CCGGTAGCCCTTTTTAAACTCGGATTTAGCCTTTTTGAAACTGTCTTTATACATATTCAAGATGGTTTCTGCTCCTTGCTTGAGATCCTCCCAGGTGTCTTCGCTTGCATCATAAATCTTTTCAAGCGTTTGCCCGGCTTCTACCAGCTTTTGGCGGAGTTCTTTGATGTGATCCCCATGCTTGAATTCAGCTTCTGTCTTTAAGATGTCAAGCTCTGCACTCAATTCATCAAGCTCTGCTTTCAACTTTTTTATGTATTCGTCCCTTACTGTCATCGTAGTTTCTCCTTTCGGCCTGACAACCTGCCGCAGCAGTCAGATCCTTTCAATTTTTATTATTGTCAAAAGGTGAATGAGATACCGGATTCACCCCTCATCTTTCAGGCGATCTAAAAAAACCGGGGTTTCCTATTCCCCAGTCCGCGAACCGTCTCTTCATCCGCCGAATCATCGGCATTGCCATACGGGATCTTTATATCCCGTTGCTATCACATTGATGGCAAATTGGCCCGATATACTCCCAATAGTCCCGGCGGAACCGCTTAAGCCCGTGTCCGCTCTGCCGAGCTTGCCGGGCTCATCGCTGCGGGCAAGCGTATCTCGCTGACAAGCGGCAAATGATCCGAAGCCACCCGCACCAGGTCTGTTTTCCGAATATGAACATCAACGGCTTCGAGCACCGGATCTATAAAGATGTTATCAATGCGGGCCTGGCCGACGTCCAACTCCTGCAACGCCACACTGTCGTGGATACAACGGGCTATCACGCGAGCGATGCGCTCGGAATTGAGTTTACCGTCCATGCCGACGCAGCTGTACACATTGTAAGTCATGATGGTTCACTGTGCCCTCCGTTTTGTTCTGTGTATCTTGTCAGAGCACGGCGAGCCAGGCGACTCAGAAAAATCACGATGCCGATGGTGGCAAGAAAACCGATACCGTACAGGACCCATTCGGCCGGTGTGCCACCGGCATGGCGTTCACCCAGAGTGGTGATGCCGGCCGCGATGGAACCCAGATAGACATTGTGCACCGAGAAGGGAATAAACCCTATCAATGAACCCCCCACATAACCGCTAAAGGAAAAAGACGTCAGGCCGAAGAAATAGTTGGATAGCTTGCCGGGGAAAAAGGGAACCAATCGTGTCAGCAATACGATTTTCCAACCGTGCGGAGTCAGCTCTTCATTTACAAAACTGAGCTTTGCACGTGTCAGTATGAATTGCGTGGCGCGCTTTCCAAACAGGTGGCGTGCAATTAGAAATGCTAATGCCGCGCCCAATGTCGTGCCTAATATAACGTATATCGACCCGGCCACCATACCGAACACGAAACCTGCACCTGTAGTAAATAATACGCCCGGCAGCACAAGCACAACAACCGCCGCCATCACCAGGATAAACAGCAGCGGCGCCCATGTACCTTGTGCATCGAACCACCTCAGCATGTTCAATACCTGATCCTGGGCGCCAACATAAACCAGAATGGCGACAAAAACCGCAACCAGCACAATGCCGGCGGCAATGGCCCACAAGGGTGACTTCCTTTTTGGGGTTGAGATTTTTGGTGCTGTCCTTTCATTCAATGAAATCCTCCACTTCTTACTCCTTTTCAGATTAAGTAATTAGCTGAATATATACGAGTAAGGGTATGATTTAAAAGGTCGTTATAAATCCCGGTCGGCGTGTCCTCAACGGAAGATTTTATTACAAAGCTCAGCTATAAAAATTGCACCAAAGTTTTACCCTTGCTGCGACGCCCAACCAGGAAAGACCTCCCGCAACCCTTCAACCATAAACTGGACGGCAATCGCGATCAGAATCATACCGAATATGCGCGAGATCAGATTCAGGGACAACTCGCCGGTAACCTAGAGCTTGCCAGATCGATTTTGAGCTGAATCAGTAGCTGCCGGCCAAAAAGGAGAAAAGTCAGCAATATAACCGCGCTCGACAAGACAATCAAACCCGCCAGCCGCCATTGAAACCGTCGATTACCTCCTTTGGAGGCTTCCACCCACAGGGGGATTTTCTCCACCGGGTTGACGATTGCCACCAGGGCGATGATGAAGTTGAGTATCAGGTCCCAGTCTATGCTCATACAATCAAAACTCCTGTGGGCTGGAAAGCTGGGATGCTATGAAGCTGGGATGCTAAACACGGCGGTATGCCAATCTGTTCCTCCAAAGTTTAAAGCTTGGCGACTTTAAGGTCCAACGTCATTTCGTATTCGTTGCCGCCTGAACTCTGTGATATTTTAAATCCGATCTTGCGGGCCAGTTTGAGCATCTGCTTATTTTCGGACAGTGCCGTTCCCCATACCGACTGCATGCCGCGTTCCTTGACAATTCGCAGACATCGTTTTAAAAGCTCGGCCCCCACCCCTCTTCCCTGCCAGGGATCACCGACGAGGACCGCAAATTCGCCTTCATCTCCGTCGGGTTTGCCGATGACCCGGGCAACACCCAGCATCTTTTCCCGACCGCCGTCTTCGTCCAGTGCCACCAGCGCCATTTCGCGGTCGTAGTCAATCTGGGTAAAGCGCACCAGCATGTGATGCGGCAGTGATTTCAGCGGGCTGAAAAAACGATGGTAGATGCTGGTCGGCGACAAGGCTTCGAATAATTCCTCCAGCAGCGGCGCATCTTCCGGTTTGATGGGACGAATTGACAGGGTGAGTCCGTCGCTGGATATGTTTTTCTTCTCATACCGCTGGGGATAGGGACTGATCACGAGATGGTGCGGACTGTCAAGCGGCGATGATTTTACCTGGACACGTGCATCCACTACTAATGGACTGCCCCTCTCGACCACCACCGGGTTCATATCCAGCTCGACAATTTCCGGAAAATCCGTGACCAGCTGGGAGAGGCAAATCAGCATTTCCTCCAGGCGTTTTAAATCTGCCGGCGGACGGTTGCGGTAGCCTTTTAAAAGCGCAAACGTCCGGGTGCCTTCCATCAACCTTCTTGCCAGCAGCCGATTCAGCGGCACCAGCCCGATAGTGCGGTCCTGGATAATCTCAGCGTAAATTCCTCCCATGCCAAACACGATCACCGGGCCGAAATCCGGGTCTTGCTTGGCGCCCAGCAAAAGTTCGGCGTCGGGCCATCGGCTCATGGGCTGCAGGGTCACCCCGTCAATATCCGCCTCGGGATTGTGACGGTCTGCGCCTTGCATAATTTTCTCAAAGGCCTCCCGCAGGTCGGAATCCGTTCGTATGTCCAGCTGGACACCGTCAGCCTCGCTTTTGTGACTGATGTCCGACGAGTT
>JASFSK010000689.1:0-3268 GCA_050114455.1 Desulfobacterales bacterium
CCAACCGCCTAACAAAGGTATATCAATATCCTTCAGGATTGTACATAATTTGTTTTTTATGCTAATTAAATCCTTTTTTGTCAGTTGGGATTATTACGAGAATTGGAAGGCGGGCAGGCGTAAAAAATGATGAACTTAGCTCATGGATTTTGTGTTTTACTATAGATGGAGTTTTCAGACGATATGATTCCCAATAACCGATTTGAGTTGCAAAAGACCGCCGAGCATATCTGCATCAGCTTTAGTACGGAGCACTCCGTTATCAGCTCTGCCGTTTATAACGGAGGTAATTGTCTCGCCTCAAATATTTTAATCATGAAAGTGGCCGGAAATTTCGAGAATGAAAAGAAGAATTGTGTGAATCCCGAAATTAGCCTGGGACAATACTGCCAACAGCTTAAACTTAGCGGGACTACCGTCGGAATGATGACATCCACTACCATGGACTCCTTCAGGCAAGTCTCCCGTTCACTGCAGGGGGTCAAAGTAACCGCAATGGTTACCGCCGGTGTATCAAATGCTCGCTGCGCTGGTGATAGAGCCGACTGGCGGGCCATTCGAACTGATGGCAACCCAACCGGAACCATTAATACTGTCATTGTAACAACGGCAATAATGTCCCGTGCGGCCATGGTGGAATCCGTGATGCTGGCCGCTGAAGCAAAAACTGTTGCGATGCGCAAACTTGGTGTAAGAAGCCCGGTTTCCAAGACGATCGCAACCGGAACGGGTACCGATGCCATTGCTGTGGTCAATGGTGCCGGGCCAGAGTCTGTCCGCTACTGCGGCAAACATGTCATCTTCGGTGAGATTCTTGCATCTGCTGTCATAGAGGCTACTACCGAATCATTACGGGGTTGGGTTTAACGCTTGAATTTTGCTGTCATTGACAGCTTTGTTTCTATTCTTCAAATTATCCGATCACCGAAAAGCTGCTGTCCGGATTGATTTCTCTCAAACGTGAATAAAAACCCACATTGAACGATCTGGCGGTATACTTCATGTGAAATTGAAGCGGCGTCTTGTCATGGTCCAGACCGGCTTCCACTTTGGTTATCAGTTCCGCCATCATGACTCCGGCCACCGGGGCATTCTTATACTGATTGCCGGAAGTGCCAATGGCCATGTAAAAACCGGGCAGATCCGACTTGTCGTAAATGGGAATCCAGTCGTCGGAGACGTCGTAGAGGTCAACAACCCCCTGCTTTTGATTCGGTACCCGCAATCCCTCGATACGCTGGGCTTCGCGCATGGCCTGGGCGGTCCATTGGTTGGTGAAATCGGTATTGTAATTATCCGGATCGACATACTCGCGCTCGTCGCACTCAGGATCCTCCGAACCCACCAGGATGTGATTGCCGGTCTCCGGCCTTGAATAACAGCCGATATCACCGTCCGAGATAATCGTTCCGACCTTCTGGTAATCGATACCGTCCGGGGAGGGAACATGGCACACTTCCTGACGCAGGGCTCTGGTCTTGATTTTCATGCCGTCTTCAACGCCGGCCATTCTGTTGATGATATACGAATGGGGGCCGGCGACATTGACCACGACGGGTGCATCGAGCTTGGTTCCATCCTTTAACGTGATGCCTGCAACACGGCCGTTTTCCTGACGGATGTCAACCACTTCGGCATTAAACATAAACTTGCCGCCTTTGGCTTCGGCGGCCCGCTGAAGGTTATGGGTGGATAGCTGCGGATCGGTTATATAGCCTGATTCCGGTACATAAATCGCGCCGCCGACGGCCTCCGCGGTGGGTTTGCCGAAATCCGGATCATCGGGCAGTTTCACAGGGAAGTATTGGCGGGTATCTATAAACGGTGCCTTTTTCTTGATACCGGCGATATCCAGCTCTTCATATTCAACCCCCAAGTCGTCAAGACTCGCCATGACATTTTTAAGGTATTTGTTGTGGGCGGTTTTTATCACCAGACACCCTGTATTAACATATTTGGCCATGCCGAGTTCGTCTTCTGTCTCCAGATATTCGGGCCAATCAATCCAGTAATAATATCCTTCCCGCGCCATGGCGACACCATCCGGCGTTGAATAATGAAGGCGAATGATGGCACAGGAGCCGGAAGTGGAGCCGTGGCCGGCCGACGGCAGCTTGTCGACGTTGAGCGTTTTGTGGCCCATTTTGGCCAGTTCGAATGCGACGGCGGCACCAATGACCCCGGCACCGACTATGATTGCATCGTATTTTTTGTTCACGGGTACTCCTCCTGCTAAGTTTTACTATCTCCAGGTCCATTCAAAACGTGCTATTTAACAAGTTTTTTCGAACTGCCAATATTCTAATTATAAATTTTGTATGTCAAGAGAATATTTAGCCAAAACTCACATAACTGTTGAATAAGGGGTTATATTGGATTACAAACGAACCGGTAAAATTTTTTTGTGTATTTGTTTAAAAGAGGTCTACTCATGAACCACCATATAGAAACATTGGTCATTGGCGGCGGTGCCGTCGGCGTTTGTTGTGCCTACTACCTCCAAGCGCTTGGCAAAAAGGTTACCCTGGTTGAAAAAGACGATATTTGCGCCGGCAGCTCCTATGGCAATGCCGGACTGATCGTTCCCAGTCACAGCATCCCCTTAGCGGCTCCGGGCGTTATCGTTCAGGGACTCAAATGGATGTTTAATCCGGAAAGTCCATTTTTTATTAAACCCCGCTTTCAGAAAGATTTACTTTCATGGCTGTGGAAGTTTCGCGGTTCCTGCAACCAGCAGCATGTGCGGCGGTCGATTCCTGTCATGCGGGACCTCAGTCTGGCCAGCCTGGGTTTATTTGAAGAACTAGCTGCATTAAAAGGCGTTGATTTCGGTTTAGAGACAAAGGGCAAGCTTGAAATCTTTAAAACCGCCAGCGGCATTGAGGAGGCCGTCTCCGAGAATGCATTACTGCAAGAATACGGTATTAACAACCAGGAGCTGGTGGGAGAGGAGTTGGAAAAATTCATGGGAGGGCTGCCAAACAAAGCTGTCGGCGGTATCTTTTATCCGCTGGACGCCCACCTGATTCCCGACAGATTTGTGCACCAGTTAGCCCGTTTCATTGAACAACAGGGGGTTCATTTGCTTAATTTTACCGAGGTGATCGGTTTTGAAACCTCCGGGCATCGGGTGACCAAAATCGAGACGACCCGGGGAGATATTCGCGTCGGGGAAGTTGTTTTGGCCGCTGGTTGTTGGACGGTCGATCTAGCACGGGAGCTGAATATACGGCTGATGATCGAGCCCGCCAAGGGCTACAGCCTGACT
>JASFSK010000690.1:0-3264 GCA_050114455.1 Desulfobacterales bacterium
TGGTGGTTACGACTGCCTTGGTACGACCATCTAAAAGCGTGATGGATGTTAAAACCAAATCGGTCAAAAAAAAATGGAAGGACAAGCGATTTGCAGCAGGTGTCGATCGGACGATCATCGAAAAGGGGGCATCAATGCTTGGGGTGGAAATTTCTGAGCTGATAACAGACACCATCGCAGGTATGCGAGAGGTCGCGGAAGAAATTGGTTTGAAGGGCAACGGATAAAAAATGGACACTTCATGTCTCAACAATCATAAGATTTTAAAATTATGACTATAATTTACTGAATCAACCATTCAACCGGCAAACTATTCAATCAGGTTTGTAGTTTACAAAAGATTGCAATGACACGTTGAAATTTAAGCTTTCAGCTAAAAAAACTGTTTGGCCGGTATTTCGTCATTTCTTCCGGAATCCAATGAACACCCAGTAGATTAGCCATAATAACGCCACCGGTCCAACCCCGAGAAAAAGATAATGAACAAGGTCTTTCTCCCAGGGTTGCATCAGCACTGCCATCACGACCGGCCACAAAACAGAGGCAGAAATCGCCAAACGCATGGTACCGGAAATCACCATCGCCGGCCTGGGCACATCCGGCCTTTTTTCCTGCCCTCTGTTCAAGATTCTGGGTAAAAATAAAATCCCCAGAATAATAATCAACAGCACCAATATTTCCTGAATACCTGAAAACATTTACCCTCCGAATAACGCTGTTGATTAACACAAAATCTTTTCATAAACAAGATACCCCCATTTCCAGTTCCAGGTCCTTTCAATTACATTTTATACCGAAATACCTCACTTTAGTTTCATAAAGTATTCCGGTTAACTTAAGAATGGCCGTCGGCACAACTGTCATATTGTACTATAACACTTTGAATTAATTTTTAATTTAAATCTAAAACATATTTGGTATCTTTCTTGCTAAAAGTTTTAGATTTTAATTTTATCGAAATTATCAGAAACACCAGGAAGCCGGCTTTTAATTTATTCGTCGGAAAGCGATATAAGACGGGGGGATTCTTTGCGAAGAACCAATGGATATACCCTGATAGAAGCTCTGATGGTCATTTTCTTAATGACCTGTATCTCTGCCCTGGCAGTCCCTAATTTGATGAATTGGCTCGATAGGGCAAAACTCAACGGCGCCGTAAGTAATCTTAAGGGTAGTCTGGAATTGGCAAAATTAAAGGCTATCCAGGAAAACGGCCCGGTCGCAGTGAACTTCACCGAAAACAGCTATGCCATATTCAGGGACACTGGCGCAACCAGCGGTGTTCATGACACAGGCGAGGAGTTTTTTAGAAAAAAATCTCTTCCAGAAGGCGTTCGAATCGATCTTTCGGCAACAACCTTTAGCGAAACCGGCAGGGGCTCTAAAAAAACCCGCTTTAGAGGCCGAGGCACTTCCAGCTCTGGCACGGTTTATTTGGTAAACTCAAGGGGAATGGTAAAAAAAATCATTGTCAGCAGCACGGGCCGCATACGGTCGGAATAATCGTAAGGCATGAATTTCGCAAAATCCCAACAAATTGATTTAATTTCAAAAAATAACTCGGGCCGCACGATGATTGAAGTTCTTGTCGCTATGGCCATTATCGCAATCGGCTTAGTCGTTGTTGGTAGTATGGTGTTATCGACGGCACGCAACAATAAAGCGGGCAATATGCTTACGATTGCAATCATGCTGGCGCGGGAGAAAATTGAATATATGAAAACTCTGCCCATCGATCGCATGGATACTCAATGCTCCGGGGATCTCGACACCGAATATCTGAGAGGCAAGGCCTTTAAACGTGTTTGTCAGGTCGGTTCTTCATTTTCCGAAACAGCTAAAATTATCAAAGTGAGCGTTCGTTGGGAGCGGCAGGGGCAGCATCGCGAGGTCGTTTTAGAAACGCTTAGCCGTGGAAATGGATTATGAGACTGAAAAATTCTATATCTTCCCACCCAAAGATCAATGGTTTTCTCCTATCATCGAGATTTTCCGGCGGCTTTACCGTAACAGAGCTGGTATTGGCACTTGCAATTACATTGATCGTAATTTCGGCAATGGTTAGCTTGCTGATATCTCTAAACAGGGCCTTTGCCGTCCAAAATGTCACCGCAGGGGTGCAGCAGGTAACTCGATCCGGTATTAACATTATGGCGCGCAGCATTCGCATGGCCGGCTTCAATCCGCTTAAAGTCAATCATATAGGAATCCTGCAGGCATCAGCAGATAAAATCCGGTTTCAACAAGATACAAATAGCAGTGGCCAAATAGAAATTGGGAAAGATGAAGACATTGCATATCTGTTAAACGACAATCAACAGCTGATTAGACAAAAAGATGGCAACGCCAGATCAAACAGATCTATTGTCGACCAGGTGCACTCGCTGGAATTTAAGTACTTCAATCGGGAAAACAAAGAAACCAAACTCCTCGACGATATCCATAGTATTGAAATTTCTTTAACGATTCGAGAACCAGTCGGAAAAGAAAAATTCATAAGTCGTACCTATAGTACCCGTGTAATTTGTCGCAATCTGAAGGTTTAGAATTACTAAGCAATTTTACGAACCTTAACAGAGGATTATCAGCTCATGATCAGAATGACATCTGTTCTGAAAAATGAACAGGGCGCCCTGATGATTTTAATTTCTGTCACGCTTCTGGCATTGCTGACCATCATCAGCGTTGCAGCGTCAAAGACTGCTACCACGGAGATCAATATCGCAGCCAATGAATATCTCTACCAGCGTAGTTTTTACCATGCCGAAGCAGCTATTATGGAGGTAGTTGATTTATTGGAGGACAGCGCATACACATTGAAAAATCCACCATCCTGGATGGGTATGGATGAGAAAGTTATCAATGACAACACGATTTTTAAAATCTGGGATAACGATGAAAAGCTGAAAGGTGTTGCCCCCCAGGCATCCGCAATTGATTCCCGTAGCACTGAATTTTTATGTGTTCACCACGGAATCCCTTCAGGCAGTTCACTGGATATGAGCAAACCTAAAAAGCATATGTTTTCCATCTACGGCCGCTCTAAAAATAAAGGTCTAGTTATGCTGAAAATCGGTTACGCAAAAATCTATTGACTAGTGCCCGTCCATAAAAGTCCTTTATCAGAGACGGGCACCTTTTGGTGTTTCCAATCCAGAAATGCGGATTTTTGCCCAAGGTCAAGGAAATCAAGCGCTTGTGCGGAGGCGTAGTTTACTACGTCGCACAAGCAAGCGCGCAGATTGACGCCGAGATTGGGCAAAA
>JASFSK010000691.1:0-3258 GCA_050114455.1 Desulfobacterales bacterium
AGCCTTAAAACTATAACATATTGATATTATATGTATTAAATTCCCGTGAGAAAGGTTTTTTCAATTGGCCCCTCTTCTTTCTTGACCCACGGCCGTCATTTATTTATATAAAGTTGAATCCACCATTGTCTCGTTATATTTCTTAAATACAAGGAGGCGCTCATATGGCTAAAAAACTTTATTGGGGAATGGCAATCGTTGTTTTGCTGGTTTCTGCTGGTTTCACTCCACCAAGTCCTGCTGTCGCCCAGGACAAACCGATGATTTTCGGTTTATTGCTGGTTGGTCCTTATAATGATCACGGCTGGAGCCAGGCTCATTATGACGGGGGCAAATATGTTGAAGAAAAACTGCCCGGTACCAAAATGATCTATATCGATAAAGTCAATCCGGCCGATCGACCCGGTGTGACGATCCCGCAACTGGTTGATGATATGGTTGACAAAGGGGCTAAATTGATTATCGCCAACTCTGACGATATGAAAGACGGTACGCGAGAAGCGGCCCTGATGCATCCGGATGTGTATTTTATTCATATATCTGGAGATGATGTGCTCACCGGCAAGGCATCAAAAAACCTCAGCAACCTGATGGGTCGAATGGAATATGGGAAAATGATGGCGGGATTTGTTGCGGCGCTGACATCCAAAACCGGTAAAATAGGCTATCTCGGACCACTGATCAATGAAGAAACCCGGCGGCTGGCGGCATCCGCTTATCTCGGTGCAAAATATGCCTGGGAAAATGTATTGAAAAAGGATTCTAAAGATCTAAAATTTCAAGTGACCTGGATCGGTTTTTGGTTCAACATCCCCGGAGTGACCGCCGATCCGACCCAGGTGGCACAGAATTTTTACAACACAGGCTACGATGTTGTAATATCCGGTATTGACACTACCGAAGCTGTTGTAGTGGCCCAGCAAAAAAAACAGCAGGGAAAAGATGTCTGGGCTATTCCCTATGATTATCTTGGTGCCTGCGGCGGTGCATCCGATGTTTGCCTGGGTGTCCCTTACTTTAATTGGGGCCCGGATTACGTCAAATATGTCAAGGCCGCCATGATGGACAAATGGAAATCCGAGTGGGAATGGCGGGGGCCGGACTGGAAGGATATTAACAATCCGGACACCAGTGCCGTCGGTTTTGCTGTGGGGCCGGCACTCGCAGAAAACATTAAAGCTGAACTTGTTAAATTTATCAGCGATTTAGGTGAAGGCAAAATAAACCTGTTCAAAGGGCCCCTGAACTATCAGGATGGAAGCCCATTTATCAGTGCCGGAAGTACTGCCAGCGATAAGCAGATTTGGTACATGGAACAGCTGCTGGAAGGAATGACCGGACAGAGCAGTGCTAAATAACTGCCTTCATAGACTGATCGTTTACAGGCTGAGAGTTCACGGTACAACGGCTCCGAGTTCAGAGGCTTAATCAACCAACGATATCATGGGTTAAGTCCGAGCTTTGGGCTGTGATTCAAAAGCGACTGTGAGTGCCTAGCTAACTGAATCATATTCGATGTTATTTTCGAAAAGTACTTCACCGCAGAGACCGCTGAGCACCCAGAGAATATAGAAAAAGTCCATAGCTCGACGTTCTCCGCAAACTCTGCGGTGAAACGTTTGGTTTTTATACGATTAAACTGGGCGTTTTTTTGGTCAGCGGCTGGGCTAAACCCTGGAACGCTGAATCTATTCCATTTTGCCTGACTGTGTGCTGCATCTATTTAGCTATTCTAAGTTTTATCCGAACGCTACTTCCAATTTGGTAACTGCTTCTCTCATCAGTTGCGCGATGGGCATTTTTTGAGAGCAGGTCTGCTCTGCTTTAAAATAATTAACCTGCATTAAACGGTAGTTGTAAGTGGCCATGATGCCGTCAATCCATCCCAACCTGGCGGCATCGGTCAGGCAGTTTTCCATGTTTTTGTGGGTAAAAAATCCAAAAAAGCGAATCTTGCCCTCGGCCTTGTCTGCCCAGGTTTGGATGTCTTTTGTTATTTCTTTTACTACATGGGCTGAAAATGGTTGAAAAATAAACTTGTTATAAATCAACGGCCACCAGAAGGGCTGATCATAGGCCCTTTCAAGAACCATCCTCATACCTTCGGCTCTGCCGTTGGTCGCTGATTTGGAAAATGCGCCATATGTGGATCGAGCTTCAAGATATTCACAAGCATTATGGACTTGTGAAAGCTAATAATGGGATTAACCTTAAGGTTGCCCCCGGGCGCATTCATGGCATATTGGGCGAAAACGGAGCCGGCAAAAGCACCCTGATGAAAGTTCTGGCGGGTTTCAGCCAGAAAACCAGCGGTTGCATTCTGATAAATGACCAACCGGCCAATTACCGTAACCCGGCACAGGCGGTGTCCCTTGGTATTGGGATGCTCTATCAGGACCCGCTGGATTTTTCCCACCTTACTGTCCTGGACAATTTTATGCTAGGACAGATCAATGGGCTTTACAGGCATCAAAACAGATTCAGAAAATCCCTTCGTCAACTTGCAGAAGCATTCGATTTTGCCCTTGATCCAGATACGCCGTTAAGAATTCTAACCATTGGTGAAAGACAGCAACTTGAACTATTAAGGCTTTTGGCTTTGGGGGTTCAGGTCCTGATCCTGGATGAGCCGACCACAGGTATCTCGGCCATCCAAAAAGACACTCTTTTTAAATCACTCAAAAAATTGACCGCAGAAGGCAAAAGCGTCGTTCTGGTGTCCCATAAGCTGGAAGATGTTGAAACCCTTTGTGATCAGGTTACAGTCCTGCGTCAGGGCAGGGTGACGGGCGACATGGAACAGCCTTTTGAATCCAATCGATTGTTGGAGATGATGTTCGGCACACCGCCGCTGCCGCCTGCCCGTTGCATGGAAATACCAGGCAATGATGTTCTGGTGATGAAAAACGTATCAGGCTCCGGTGAGCGTACGGGCCTTAAGAATTGTGATGTCGTTGTCCGTGAGGGAGAGGTTGTCGGTCTGGCGGGTTTGGAAGGAAGTGGTCAGGGCGTTTTTTTGCGTCTTGCCGGGGGCTTAAAGCAGCCAGTCCGGGGTACCATATTATTGGCGGATCGGGATATGAAAAAACAAGATCACCATACCTTCCTGCGTCACGGTGTGACCTTCATGCCGGCATCGCGCCTGGAAGAGGGGTTGATACCCGGGCTCAGTATAACGGAGCATTATGCTCTGCAACAACATCCAAAAAATTTTCTGGTAACCTGGCCTGAGGCCCATCGGCTGGCGCAAGAACGGAT
>JASFSK010000692.1:0-3255 GCA_050114455.1 Desulfobacterales bacterium
ATAGAGACCTTTTCAAAAAGTATGCGGATCGCTATGGATTTGACTGGTTACTGATCGCCGCACTGGCTTATCAGGAATCGAGGCTCGATCATTCAAAAAAAAATAAATCGGGTGCTGTCGGGCTCATGCAAGTACTGCCTTCCACCGCAAAAGATAAGAATGTCGGCATCCATAATGTTCACAAGCTGGAAAATAACGTCCATGCTGGTGTTAAGTATCTGGCATTCCTCAAGGAAAAATATTTTAGCGACCCCAAGATGCGGCCCCGGGATCAGGTTCGATTGGCCCTGGCAGCTTACAACGCCGGGCCTGCAAAAATACAGCGTGCCCGAACCAAGACCAAGAAAATGGGGTTGAATCCCAACCGCTGGTTTCGTAATGTAGAACTCGCCACCTTAAAAATAGTCGGACAGGAAACCGTGCGCTATGTCAGTAATATTAATAAATATTACGTAATTTACCGGTTTACCGCAAACGCTTCCAATACCAGCCAAAAAGAAATCAAACAGATCGGAAAAAATGCAAGCTGAAGGATAGAAAAAAAATGACTTGAATTCATTTTCTAGAGGTGGTATTGGACTTTTGAGTTTTGAAATCAAATTTTGGATATTCTGATTGCCACCCTCTGGAATTTGACCATGGACATATTTATCCAGATTATCGTGACCGGAATTGCCACCGGGGGGGTCTACGGACTGATCGCCCTGGGGTTTGTTCTCATATTTAAGGCCACCGGTATTCTGAATCTTGCCACCGGTGCTTTTATGACCCTGGGTGCTTATATCTGTTTGACGGTATTGGCCCAGTTCGGAGCGCCGTTCTGGCTGGCCTTTTTGGGTACCCTTGGATTTGCTATTCTGCTGGGCTTCGTGCTGGAAAGAATTGTTCTAAGACCGCTGATCGGCGAACCCATTATTTCGGTCGTGATGGTCACGATTGGGCTGTCCAGTATCCTGCATGGGCTCACCCACCTTATTTGGTCGCCGGATTACCGCTCTTTTCCCGAAATTTTTCCTCCCGAACCCTTGGATCTTGGATTTGCGGTTGTGCCGTCCGGTCTTCTGTGGGGCTTTATTTTTGCGGCTGTCGGAACCATTATTTTTATCCTTATTTTCAAACTCACCCGCACCGGTGTTGCCATGCGGGCGACTGCCAGTGATCAGCAGGCCGCACTTTCGATGGGGATCAGCGTCCGTTGGATATTTGCCCTTTCCTGGTGCTACGGTGCGGTGGCCGCCGTTATCGGCGGCATCGTCATTGGCAACATCAGCGGCATCAGTATTTATTTGGGCGACATCGGTCTTAAAGTGCTGGCAGTCATCATTCTGGGCGGCTTGGACAGCATTGGCGGCGCGATTTTAGGCGGCCTGATCATCGGCATTCTGGAGAACCTGGCCGGACTGTACCTGGATCCTGTCTTCGGCGGGGGTGTCAAAGATGTGGCGCCGTTTTTTATTCTGGTTCTGATTATCATGATTCGGCCGTACGGCTTATTTGGCAAGAAAATCATCGAAAGGGTATGATTGGAATGGGGAAGTCGGAATGGGGAATACGGAAATAGTGACAGCCTAATGGCGCCTTGCCGACATTCGATCTGGGGGAGAGATGCGCTGCGGCGACTTCAAAGAATCCTACATTAAAGATGAAGAAATATTTCAGTCTTTTTTTGTGAAATTCTGGCTGGGCCTTTTTCTTATTTTTCTGATTCTCATTCCTTTTGTAGCCGATGCGTATATTCTTTATGTCGCAAATTTGATCGGATTTGCAATTATCGGTGCTGTGGGCCTCAACATCCTCACCGGGTTTACTGGTCAGATTTCACTGGGGCATGCCGCTTTTATGGGTGTTGGCGGCTACACGGCAGCCGTTCTGATGACACGGTTGAACTTTTCCTTCTGGCTGGCATTGCCTTGTGCAGGATTGGTCGCCGCTCTGGCCGGCCTTGTCATCGGAATCCCCTCCCTGCGGGTCAAGGGGCTCTATCTTTGCATGGCCACTCTGGCCGCACAATTTATCCTTGAATTTATTTTCATTCACTGGGAATTCATGACAAAGGGAATTCGGGGAATCAATGTGCCATCTCCGGCCCTGGGCAATTTTCTCCTGGATACGGAAAAGCGTTTCTATTTTTTAACCCTTATGATGGTAATATTGGCAGTGGGATTTGCACGCAATCTGGTGCGAAGTCGTGTTGGTCGTGCTTTCGTGGCTATCCGAGACCGGGATTTGGCGGCCGAAATTATGGGAATCAGTCTTTTCCGGTACAAGCTGACGGCCTTTGCCATATCCTCATTCTATGCCGGGATTGCCGGTGCCTTGTGGGTGAGTTTCATGCGAATCGTCACCCCGGATCACTTTCCCTTTCACCTGTCCATTCAATATCTGGCCATGGTGATTGTCGGCGGCCTTGGCAGCGTCCTGGGCTCAATATTCGGTGCGATTTTCATGATTTTGACGCCGGAATTACTCAATGCCCTGTCAAGCGCTCTCAGCAAGATGATACCCGATGTGGGGCAGCTGTTTATTCCCATGAAAGAAGTGGTATTCGGGGCACTGATCGTCTTGTTTCTGATTTTTGAGCCTTTGGGGCTTGCCGAAATCTGGCGGCGTATCAAAGCATTTTTTCAGTTGTGGCCGTTTTCGTATTGAGGTTCGCGGTGCGGGGTTTAAAGTTCAACGTTCAGAGGTTCAAAGGTTCAGCCCATCTGCTGGGCGAGCGACATCCACAATTCGTTCTGCCTGCGGATCGACCGCCATTAAATGAAGTTGTTGGATAATTGACAGAATGCAAACATTAGATCGGGGTCGGTTGATGATCGCATACTGGATCGGAAACCACAAATAAACGCATGTGAACTTTAAAAAGGAGGGAAATGGGATGCGAAAATCATTGGTTTTTATCATTGGGATTGTAATGGGGCTGATTTCATTGGTCTGCTTTGACTGTTTTGCAGCGGATGTCGTCAAGGTCGGGGCGGTACAACCCATTACCGGCCGCTTTGCCTTTGCCGGAGTCCAGATCAACGCCGGTCTTGAAGATGCGCTGATGATGGCCAACGAAGAAGGCGGCATCAACGGCAAAAAAATTGAATATATCATGGAAGACGGCACCTACAGCGTCGACAAGGCAGTGGCCGCATTCAAGCGGATTATGGCAAGGGACAACCCCGTCATCATGTACGGGGAAAGCACCGGTATGGGAAAGGCCGTAGCTCCGGAGATCAAGGACCGCTACAAGGTGCTTTACAGTTCGAC
>JASFSK010000693.1:0-3252 GCA_050114455.1 Desulfobacterales bacterium
GTGGATAAAGGGCATAGCTTTCAAAAACCAGGGCAAAATCACGGTTGGCAGACCGAACATCCAGGATGGAGTCTCCGTTGACCAATATATCGCCTGAATCGGGCGCTTCAAGGCCAGCGATCAGATTCAAGGTCGTTGACTTGCCCGCTCCGGATGGTCCCAGGAAAGCGAAAAATTCACCGGTCTCAACAGTAAAATCCATATCATCAACCGCAACTTCCTCGCCGAAAGTCTTGGTCAGGTTTTTAACGACCAGCTCTGTGCTCATGGTTGCCTCGCTGTTTATGTGGTCAGAACACTCTGCTCGGTGTGAGCATCAAACAAATTAAATTTCCTGGAAATCAAATCGAGATCAATCGGATCACCTTCGTTGAGATGAATATCCGGTGAACATTGGACCAGCACATCGACGCCCGCTACATTGGCTTCAATGATGCTGTGCTCGCAACCCGGTTCAAAGTTTACGACGGTGGCGCGGATCCGATTTTCAGAATCAGGGCTGGACAGCGTGATATCCAGTGGGCGCACGCCAAGCAACACATCACTGCCTGAAAATTGAGGGTTAAGATGCGCTGCATCCACTTCATCCAGACTCAACCCGAATTCAAAACTATCATTCTCCCGGAGCAAGCGAATCCCTTGGTCGTTGCGCTGCAACGAGCAGGGTATAAAATTCATCGGCGGTTCACCAATAAACTCGGCCACAAACAGATTTTGCGGATGGTTGTAAAGCTGGTCCGGCGTACCGAATTGCTGAAGAACCCCGAAATTCATAACGGCAATCCGGTCAGACATTGCCAGGGCTTCCAGTTGATCATGGGTGACGTATAGCGTTGTGATGCCCAGAACCTTTTGCAGGCGGGCCAACTCGCCCCGGGTTTTGGCCCGTAATGCAGCATCCAGATGTGAAATCGGTTCATCCATCAGCAAAACAGAGCTGTTGCGAATCAACGCTCTGCCAATCCCAACCCGCTGTCGCTCGCCGCCACCCAGGGATGCAGCCAGTTCATGCAACATGTCGTCCATGTCCAGCAGTTTGCTGATTTCTCTTACTTTTTTATCGATTTCAGATTTATCCGCTTTTTGCAGGATCAAAGGAAAGGCAATATTATCGTAAGCAGTCATATGAGGCAGCAGGGCATAGTTTTCAAAGACCATGGCGACATCGCGCTGTCCCGGCTCCAGATGGTTGACCTGTCGTCCGCCAATGAAGAGGTTGCCTTCTGAAATTTCCTCCAGTCCGGCGACCATTCTTAATGTGGAGGATTTGCCACAGCCGGATGGTCCAAGCAGACTCACAAACTCTCCGTCCTTAATCTCCAAGTTTAGATTTTTGACGGCTTCGACCCGTTTGCCGTAGATTTTCCAGATATTTTCAAAATTGACTTCTGCCACACCCAAAATCCTCCAGTTATTTAACAGCGCCCATCGTAAGTCCTCTAACCAGATAACGTTGCCCGATAAATCCAACTGTCAGGGTTGGAATGATGGCGATGATGGTTGCTGCAGCAATTTTCCCCCATCGTATCCCATAACCGGTGACAAAGGTGGCCGATCCCACCGTCAGGGTCGTCGATTTAAAAAAAGAAATGACCAGGGCCATTAAAAATTCATTCCAGGAGAAAATAAAACAAATGATGGCCACAGCGGCAACAGCAGATCTCGTCAGCGGTAAAATGATCTTGGTCATGATCTGCAGTGTGTTATATCCATCCATGGCAGCTGCTTTTTCCAAATCCTGTGGAATATCCTCAATGAAACTCTTGATAATCCAGGTGGCAAATGGAATGTTGAATGTCAGGTAGGCCAAAATAATGCCGATGCGGGTATCCGTGAGGCCGTAAATAGCAAAGAGGATGGAAATTGGTATCAGAAAAATGACCGGCGGCAGCATTCTGATCGACAGCACCCAGAATGAGTAATGGTCACCGAGGGTTTTGTACCTGGCAATGCTGTATGCGGCGGGATAGGAAAATAGCAGCGCCAGTGCGGTGGTGGACACTGAAACTATTAAGCTATTGATTAAATATGCAAAAAAGTCAAAATCACCTTTCTTGGTGAAAAGACTGATATAGTGCTCCAGGGTGGGTCTGAACACCCAGATCGGCTCGGAATTGGTGATTTGAACACTGGCTTTAAAGCTGGTGAGCACAACCCAGATAATCGGCAAATTGGTCACGATAATTGCGGCAATGAGAATAGCGGCAATATGCCATTTTCGCTTGTGTTTGATATCCTCGATTTGGCTTTGGGCCATGATGAATGTCTCCTGCTCGAAAACGAAGTCGACAATTTTAGGTATTCAATACGTTGGCCAATCGTCTCTTGATACTGGCGATATGATTCAGGACTGTCTGCTGTGCCACACCGACATCGCCGGATTTGACCGCATCGATAAAAAGCTGATGCTCCTGTATGATGGTCTTGATATCGGTGAAATCCTTGTGCGATTTTTCGATTTCCTCGCGCATGAAAGAACGTAAAATCTCATAAATCGATGAAAACAATGCGTTATCGCTGCTGTCGATGATCACACAGTGAAAATTATAATCGGCGTTGGCCAATAACCCGGAGTCCCCGTTTTCAACGGCAGCACGCATCTTCGATATCTGGGCATCGAGCAGATCAATGATGTTATGGGTGGCAGCGGGATTCCGGTGGTATTTCCCGGCTAAAGCGACCATGCTCCATAGCTCCATGGCCGCCCGCATGTCGATCAGTTCATAATAGTCATCCTGACCGAGCAGCATCGACCAGGTCAGTGCCTCGGTTGAAATATTGGAACGCGAACACACATAGGTCCCTTTGGCTGCCCGCGACTCGAGGACACCAAGATAGTTGAAGACTTTGATGGCCTCCCGGATGGAGGAGCGCCCGGTCCCGAACATCTCGGCCATTTCGTTCTCGGTTGGCAGCCGGTCATGGGCTTTGAACGCTCCGGAGGCAATCAGTTTCCGAATCTTTTCCATGACCTGCTCTACCAGGGTCTTGTGTTTAATTTTATCGATTTTTAAAGGATTGTTCATAATTTCACATTGTCATATTGTCATACATAAAGGATTTTAATTGCACGAACTTCCGGTGTAGTCAAGAACTATCCTGAGCGCATCGAATAAATATCGTTCAGATATGGATTAAATCACGCATCAAGATCCTTCTGGATTTAAGATATTTCGATTGATATGAAGTTGAATTTTAAATGACAATCATCTTGACAGACGGTTTTTTCAAATGATATAAGAATCGTTTTTA
>JASFSK010000694.1:0-3235 GCA_050114455.1 Desulfobacterales bacterium
TTCCGATCATGAGGTCTCAAGTGTGTCCTTTATCAGGTTCCCGATATACGCCTCCGGATCCAGTAATGCTTGGCGGGTGATAAAGAATCGATTGCGGCCGGTTTTGTCGCGAGCGAGTTTAAGACCATGCTGAAAATCCTGATCTATTTTTTCGTAAATCGTATTAAACTCGACAAAGGATTCTATCAGCTGTTCGATGATAAAATCAATGGCGTCTTCTTCCAAAACAAAATTAATATCATGGTTCTTAAAAAAGTATAGTTCTATCTTTTTGATTTCATCATAGTAAAATCTGATTTTTTTGATAACATTGCCGATATCCATCGTTTGGTTAACATAACACGTAGCCACCAAATCAATTCGTGATGCCGTCAGGGTGAGGCTGTATTTTTCGGTCAGGCCAATCTTATTGTTTTTGAGATATTCCTTTACACCTTCTTTTTCCCGGTCAATCAGTAAATCAAAGAGCTCATTGTTTTTTTGTTTGCCTTCAGAAGCAGTCAGTGACCTGATCGATGACCGCGGTTTATCGAGAATACTGGCAGTTGCGGGAAACTTTTCTATGCCGGTGGATGGCAGTTTTCTTTCGTACTCAAGCAATGCATTTTCCACCGCGCTGACCAATCCCCTGGCGCCGGTATTTTCAGCATAAGCGTATTCAGCCAGAGTACGCAACAGCTGATCGTCAAATTTAATATCTATGCCGTAGGCGGCAAAATCCAGTTTTTTACCCAGAATGATAGGGTTATTGGGATTTTTGAGGATCGTATAAAGGTCCTTTTCGGTTAAGTGCTCAAAAACCGCTCTAACCGGCAGTCGACCAACAAATTCCGACTCAAAACCGAATTCAATTAAATCTTCGGAGCGGACATTTTTCAAAATATCAACATTGTCTTCGGCTTTCTGGATGCGAGCGCCAAATCCAATGCCCTGCCTGGATAGCCGCTTTTGGACAATCGGCGCCAGTTCCGTAAAGGCCCCGCTCATTATGAACAGAATATTTCCGGTGTTGACCGAACGCTTTTCCCGTTGACCCGTTTTACGAAACTGCTCGATTTCCTGGATCATCGAAATGGGATCGTGGAGAACTTTCAGATCGACATCGGTTTCCTCCATCGGTTTAAGCAATGCCCGCTGAACCCCGGTGCGAGACACATCGGCCCCGATCAGGTTGCGGCTGGAGGCAATCTTATCGATTTCATCAATATAGATGATGCCATATTGGGCCAGATCGATATCATCATCGGCTTCACGCACCAAATCCCGCACCAGATCTTCGACATCGCCGCCGACGTAGCCGGTTTCGCTGAATTTGGTGGCATCCCCTTTGACAAACGGCACACCTATTTTATTGGCAATTAATTTAATCATATAGGTTTTGCCGACGCCGGTGGGGCCGATCATGAGGACATTGTTTTTGATGCTGCCGACCATACTGTCGATGGTATCATGCGAATCCTGAGAGTGTTTTATGCGGTTAAAGTGTGTACAAATTTTGGTCGCCAAAATGGCTTTGGCTTTGTCTTGTTTGACCACGTACTGATCCAGGTAAGATATGAGATCTTCCGGCTTTAGATCAAAATTTAGTTTTTTCCCGGGTTTTTCGGGTTCTTTGGATTTATCCTGAACGGCTTCCTGGGTCAGGACCATCGGCGATACGATCTTGACATTGTCGCCGAATTTTTTGGTCAAAAACTCACTGATTTCTTTTTCTAACTCTTTGGGATTGGGTATTTTTTCGCTGTATTCTTTCATGACTTTAAATAATAAACACGCCCGATCGGAAATGCAAGTGGCGGGGAACCTCCTAAATATGAACGCGAAAAAATAAATCAGATCAAACTGGCTGACCTTCACCTGAAACCCGAAATCTTGAAAGCTAAATACCAAACACCAAACAACCAAACAGCCAGCGGCGCCCGAAATCAGGCGCTTGTGCCGAGACGTAATTTACTACGCCGCACAAGCATGCCGCAGATTGACGCCGAGATTCGGCAAAAAGACCATTGTGGATGGTAACTAACTATAGTATTGACGGTGACTGGTATGATATAGGACAGTTAAAATCGATCCCTGGTCCATTCGGCAAGGATAGTGAGAAACTAGCTTTGCCAAACTGCCGATAACGGAATCTTATCCCGCCATACGCTCTAAAGGAGAATCCATGGTTGAAATCCGAATTCAAAAAGATATTTTTAGAGAGTACCCCACCTTCCGACGCGGGATTGTGGTGGCAAAAACTATTGATAACCGGGGTCCTTCCGAAATCCTGGCGGCCAGGCTTGAAGAATCAATTGCGAAGGCCGGTAAACAGCCGATTGACATAAAATCAGACCCTCGTACTGCTGTCTGGAATGAAGCCCATCGTCAATTCAAATCCAACCCCAATAAATTCCCCCCCGCCCACTGCGCTCTCTTAAAGCGGGTACAGAAACCGGGAACTCAGATCCCGTTCATCAACAAAATCGTCGCCATTATGAACTGCAACTCGATTACAGATGCAACCCCTGTGGGCGGTGACGACCTTTCACATGCGGGTGAGTGCCTGGAGCTGCGCTACGCGATCGGCAGTGAAGCATTTATCCCCCTGGGACGTCCTGAAGTCGTGGAGCATCCTAATCCAGACGAGATCATATATGTGGTGGCAGATTCCAATGAAGTCATGTGTCGCCGTTGGAACTGGCGCAATGGCCATAAAACCCGCATCACCGAAGACACCCGGGCAATGGTTATGAACATTGACTTTCTTGGCGAGCAAAGCGAATCCCGAGCCCTTGCGACACGTGATCGGGTGGCCGAAATGTTGTCTGAATTCTGCGGGGCGGAAATCGAAACAGCCCTGCTGACACCTTCCAACTTTCAATGTCAAGTTGAGATTTAAAGTTATCGGGTGGGCGATCATCAACCGCGTTTGCCGTCACCAACGAATAGAGTTAGTATATCACTCTGTATAGGGCTCAATTCGTTGCGCCTGCATCGAGTATCCGATATTGATCCCAGCGCTGCCATCGACTAGAAATAAATCCTTTACCGCTGATTTTGCTGTTATGATGCCGGTCGCCCATACAGGTTCGAATAGATTCTTGCTGTTGTATCCCTTTTGGGGGGTGGTTTTTACGTGGATGATTTGATTGGGCGGCGGTGGCGGAACATGAATACAGGCGCCGATGTACGGCACGAGTAAAAATTCGGTGACCTTGGTGTCTGATAATTCCAGCGGCAGAAAATAGCCTGG
>JASFSK010000695.1:0-3226 GCA_050114455.1 Desulfobacterales bacterium
CCAACTTAGCGGTCAGAAGGCGGCGGTGTTGACCCATCAGATACGGGCTGCCAGCGATGCGATTTTAATTGGGATTGGCACCCTGCTGGCCGATGATCCCCAATTGACGGTTCGGCTATCTCAAGGCAGCAACCCCCGGCCCATTATTTTAGATACTCACCTGCGAACCCCGCTGAACGCAAAACTTGTCGAGCATTCCGATCTCAGCCCCTGGATAATCAACGCCGAAGATACCCACAGTCGCCGATTCGAGGCGCTCAGCGCTGCCGGTGCGACACCCTTGCCCTGCACCATGGACGGGGATGGAAAAATCAATCTCAATGCCCTGATGGTGATGCTGGCCGACATGCAGGTCAACAGCATCATGGTCGAAGGTGGGGCGAGAGTGATTACCAGCTTTTTGAACTCACAGCTGATTGATCAATTCATCATTACCGTTTCCCCTAAATTCGTGGGCGGGTTGTCGGTCATCGATCCCAATGGTCTAAATTTCAATAAAAATTTAAAGCTGGGTCATGTAAGCTACCAACGATTGGGCAATGACCTGATTATCTGGTCCTGCCCTGACTGGGAGTAGGACATGAAACGCACATCCGTAATTTTTGAAAGCCCCCGTAAAATTGGGCTGAGGAAAGAGACTGTAGCGCCACTTCGGAATGGTGAAGTTCTGGTTAAAACGCATCGGTCGGGCATCAGCCCGGGAACCGAAATGCTGGTTTACCGCGGTCAGTTCCCCTGGAATTTACCCGTCGATAAAAACATCCCGGCCCTCAATCACGACTTCATATTTCCGCTCAAATACGGCTATTCAACTGTTGGCCGGGTGGTCGAAACAGGTCCTCAGGTTTCGGACGACTGGTTGGATCGAATGGTATTTTGCTTCCATCCCCATGAAAGTCACTTCACCGTCCGCGAGGATCAACTGATACCCGTTCCTGCGGATATCGATCCGGAGGAGGCCTTGTTCCTGCCGAATGTAGAGTCCGCCGTCAATTTTCTGATGGATGGTCGACCGATTGTCGGCGAAATCGTCGTCGTATTCGGCCAGGGCGTCGTCGGATTGTTAACCACGGCCCTGCTCGCAAAATTTCCTGTAGGTTGTCTGATCACCCTGGACAGATGGCCCCTGCGTCGAAACACATCACTGGATGTGGGTGCCCACATTACGTTGGACCCCGTTGTGCCGGACCTACAGGAAAAATTGATTGCCGCCAGTCAGTCTCGCTCGGACGTCAAAAATGTCGATCTCATCTATGAATTGTCCGGCAATCCCGAAGCCCTCAATCTCGCAATTGAAATCGCCGGGTTTGATAGTCGTATTGTCGTCGGCTCCTGGTACGGGACCAAGCCAGCAACCCTGGATCTGGGTGCTGGATTTCATCGTAACCGCATCCGTTTCATTAGCAGCCAGGTCAGTACCCTGGCTCCGGAGTTTTCCGGCAGATGGTCCAAAAACAGACGTTTGAATGTCGCCTGGGAAATGATCCGTCGCATCAAACCGGCTGATTTTATCACCCACCGCTATGATATTCGTCAGGCCGAGCAAGCTTTTCAATTGCTGGACGAAAGACCTGAGGAAGCTATTCAGATGGTGTTGACCTATGAATAAAAAGTTTCTTTTTCGATGCACCTGGCTTTGATCATTTACGGCAATCTAAACACCCTGACCGGCGGTTACATCTATGATCGGATTCTGGTTGAGTATCTCCAGAACCAGGGACACCGGGTGGATATAATTTCACTCCCCAAGCGCAACTACGGATGCCATTTACTGGACAACTGGTCTCCCCGATTCCGGTCGGATCTTCTCACCGAACCCTATGATATCCTCCTACAAGATGAACTCAATCACCCGTCTTTGTTTCACATCAATCGCTGCCTGCAGAGAAACGGGGCTATTCCCCTTGTGGCCATCGTTCACCAGGTCTTGTGCCGTCAGCCGCGAAACGCTTTGCTCAATCGCTTGTATCAAACGATTGAAAAACGGTATTTACAATCAGTCGATGCATTGATTTTCAACAGCGATACAACTCGCAAGATGGTACAAACCTTGGTCGGCGACCGTCGCCCCTCCATTGTAGCCAGCCCGGCGGGCGATCGGATCGGCCGTCTGGCGTCTGCTGATCTGGTTGATTCCAGAGCCTTTGAAAACGGGCCGCTCAGGTTGATTTTTGTCGGCAATGTTCTGCCCAACAAAGGATTGTTGCCGCTGATCAAAGGATTGTCCGGTCTTACTCGCCACATTTGGCATCTCACGGTGGTCGGCAGTTTAACGATGGATGTCCGCTATGTCCGGAAAATCAAGACACTGATTGCTCAAAAAAATATGAACCGGCAAATTGAATTCACCGGTCCCCGAGACCGCGATCAATTGGCAGACCTCTTCCGTCACAGCCATGTGTTCGTTATGCCCTATTCCCATGAAGGGTTTGGCATGGCATATTTGGAGGCCATGGCGTTTGCCCTGCCTGTATTGGGATTTTCAGATGGCGCGGTCAAGGAGTTTGTCATACCGGACCGCAACGGTTTTTTATTTGAGTCCGATGATTTTGAGTCGGTCAACGCCTGTATTCATACCTTGCATCATGACCGCCGGCAATTGGTCAAAATGAGTCATGCCGCTTTCCAAACCTATGAAAAACGACCGAAGTGGAGCGACACCATGGAATCGATCCACAAGTTTTTAGCCGGCCTGGTAGAATCTGCCCGGTAATCTGCTTTAAGCGATCACGCCTTTTCAGGAGGCTGTAAAATATGAACCATCTGTGCCATAGACGCAAAAGCGGCACCCATAATAGCTTCTGATAAGGTTATGGAACCATTCAGACCCTCTGAGTGAATACCACGTAATAGAGGCTAAAAGATATCCGGACTAATCCATTAAAAATCCTCCGTTTACATCCAAAATTTCTCCTGTGATAAATCCGGCCTGGTCCGAGGCAAGAAAAAGAGCGGCTGCGGCGACGTCTTCTGGTCGACCGAGTCTTTTTAAGGGAAAATTTGAACTGCGCTGGGATGCTGATTATCAAACCGACTGGAGATTTAAGGTCGGCCCCTCGAAGGGGCCTGCAGGTGGTGGCTGATTTGGGTATCAGGACTATTCATCAAAATCCAAATGTTGATCGATTGTAAGTCGTTTTAGCCTGGTAGATATAGGGTTTTCCCAATTAAATCTTTCAATCTCGAGAAACGAGCGAGGCCTGCGATCAAACACCAAAACAAGCCG
>JASFSK010000696.1:0-3200 GCA_050114455.1 Desulfobacterales bacterium
CTGGGCAGCTCGAACGACCAGGTCCTCGATGTCTCTTTCCGGCACCGCCAGATTATAGGGAATGCCTCAGGCGCTGTATGAGACGTCATTAGTTTTTTCAAGCACTGTGATCTCCATATCCGGCTGATTTCGCTTGGCGCGGCTGGCGGCGCTCATACCGGCGGCATCTGCTCCGATAACGACGAATTTCATTGTCTTCTCCTTCATGTTCTGTGAATTTTACCCTCTAAACGAACCGATACCTTGATTTTTAATTGGTTGATCGATATTTATTAAGCCAATGTAGGATTTTTTGCAATTAGAATATCATCAAGTAGCTAAATACCAGGATGATAGCTATCGATAGGTTGTGAACTTGACCGAAATCTCTCACATAATCAACAGGATTGAATCTTTCTTGCCCCGGGTGCTGGCTGTCGACCGAATGGCTGCCAGGCATGAGATCAGATACCTTGTACGAAAATCTCGCAAATTCAAATCAGATCAAAAACTGAAGACCAGAATAGGCAGATTGGAAGAACGCCTGCTGGCATCCGTACATAAAAGAGATCGACGCAAGGAAAATATACCCGACTTACGGTTTAATCAAGAATTGCCGATTTTTGCCAAAAAAGATGAAATCATCCGGACTATTTCCCGGCACCGGGTCACAGTTGTGTCCGGCGAAACGGGCTCTGGTAAAACCACCCAGCTGCCAAAATTTTGTCTGGCAGCCGGAAGAGGGATCGATGGTCTGGTCGGGTGCACCCAACCGCGGAGAATTGCCGCCTCCACAGTTGCCCGCCGCATCGCCGAAGAACTGGGACAGGAGCTTGGCAATGCCGTTGGCTATAAAATTCGTTTCAGGGATCGCATGTCCGCAGACGCTTATATAAAAATGATGACAGACGGCATCTTACTGGCCGAAGCCCAGAGCGATCCCAATTTGATTGCCTATGATACCGTCATCGTTGATGAGGCCCATGAACGCAGCCTGAACATTGATTTTATACTTGGAATCCTGCAAACCCTGGTAGCCAAAAGAGATGATTTGAAGCTGATTATTACCTCGGCAACCATCGATACAGAAAAATTTTCCAGGACGTTTGACGATGCACCGGTCATCGAGGTGTCCGGTCGCATGTATCCAGTAGAGGTCCAGTATCCAGAATTCACAGACGACCCGAACCAAGAAAATGAGTTAACCCATGTGGAGATGGCTGGGCAGGCTGTGAAGCAGGTTTTGAGCGAAGGTCGAACCGGCGATATATTGGTATTCATGCCCACCGAACAGGATATCCGTGACACCTGTGAATTCATCGCGGCCGAAAATCTAAAAGGAGTCCATACGTTGCCCCTATTCGCCCGATTGACTGCTCGGGAGCAAGGGCGGGTCTTTGTGCGTCAGCCTGGACGCAAGATCGTTGTCGCCACCAACATAGCTGAGACATCGATTACCATTCCGGGAATCAAATACGTGATTGATTCGGGTCTGGCACGGGTTTCGCGTTATTCACCCCGGAGTCGAACCACTTCCCTACCGGTTGTGCCGATTTCCAAAAGCAGTTGCGACCAGCGCAAGGGGCGCTGTGGCCGGGTGCAAAATGGCGTGTGTATTCGACTTTTTACCAAAGACGATTATGAAGCCCGTCCTCAATACACCCCACCCGAAATCTTGCGGGCCAATCTGGCCGAAGTCATTTTAAGGATGATTTCCCTGAATCTTGGAGATATCTCAAAATTTCCCTTTGTAGATCGTCCGGATTTAAAAAGTATCAAGGATGGATTCGAACTTCTTGTGGAGCTGGGGGCCATTGAGCAAAGGGCCAAGGGCAAAGGGCAGAGGGCGAAGGGCAGAGATTTGAATGTGGAAGTTGGAATGCGGAATGGGGAAAGAAAGGCAGCAGACAAAAGGAAGAAGACGGAAAGATTGGGGCATGGAGAGACTGTTGAAGGGAAATTGCGTGATCGCTATGTGCTGACGAAAAAAGGTCGCCTAATGGCAAGGATCCCGTTGGATCCGAGGTTGTCCCGTATGCTGATTGAGGCCAAAAAGGAAGATTGCGTCGACGAAATGGCAATCATCGTTGCAGCTCTCAGTATCCGAGATCCCCGCGAACGTCCCGTAGAAAAGGCCCGGGAAGCCGACCGGGTACATGCCACTTTTCATGACGTTCATTCGGATTTTGTGACCCTGCTAAACCTCTGGTACCGCTATCACGGTCATCAACAAACGGCGAAAAGCAACAATCAGATGAAACGGTATTGTCGCGAACACTATCTGTCATACATGCGGATGCGGGAATGGCGGGATATTCATCAGCAGATTTCGACAATTCTGAAAGAACACGGTTTTTGGCATGGGAAGGTGAGAAAAAGGCGTTCAGAAGACGGAAGGCGGCCTCCGGCCCATAGAGGCCTGCAACCACGCGCCGGTGGGAATTCGGAAGGGGGAAAGGGGAATGCGGAAAGGGAGAAGCTGAAGTCGGAAAAGCCATTGAATTCTGAATTTAAATTTTCAGATTCTACCTACGCAAAAATCCATAAGTCTGTATTGAGTGGATTTCTTTCCAATATTGCTCAAAAAAAAGAAAACAATATCTATCGGGCCGCCAAAGGCCGGGAAGTGATGATTTTTCCTGGTTCGGGACTTTTTAACAAGGCCAAAAATTGGATTGTTGCCGAAGAAATGATGGAGACTTCCAGACTTTTTGCGCGCACCGTCGCCAATATAGACAGCGAATGGCTGGAGGCGCTGGGAGGGGACCTTTGCCGACGGACCTATATGGATCCTCACTGGGAGAAAAATCGGGGTGAAGTGGTGGCCACCGAACAGGTGACTCTTTTCGGATTAATCATAGCGGCTGGCAGGAAGGTGTCTTACGCAAAAGTGAACCCGGACGAGGCCGCAAGCATATTTGTCCAGAGTGCCCTGGTCAATGGTGATGTCAAAAAACCGCTGGCCTTTATGAGGCATAACCGCGAGTTGATCGATGAGATCCAGGATATGGAAAATCGCTTTCGGCGCCGGGATCTACTGGTGGATGAACAGAACATGTTTGATTTTTACCAGAAGAGGCTTCCAGGTATCTGCAATATAAGCAGCCTTACAACGTATTTGAAACGAAAAGGCTCCGATCGCTTTTTACGGATGGACAAAAACGCGCTGCTTCAATACCACCCGGATAAAGACGAACTGGGTCAATATCCGAACAGACTTG
>JASFSK010000697.1:0-3191 GCA_050114455.1 Desulfobacterales bacterium
ACGGAAATGCCCGGCCTGACGCGGGTAATGCCCTCTACGACGACTCGTTGTCCGGCGTTCAAACCGCTGGCCACTTCAACCTTTCCCGGACTACGACGGCCCGTGACGATCTCTTTTTTCTCGACCGCATTTTCGGCCGTTACCACCAGCACAAATTTTTTATCTTTTTCCATGATAACGGCCTCTTCGGGGATGATCAGCGACTGGGAACGATCTTTGACCAGATTCACGGTCAGCAGCATGCCCGGTTTCAGCAGCAGATCCGAATTGGTAATTTGGGCGCGGATCATCAAGGTGCGCGTGTCGGGATCGACACGGCTGCTGATGGCGGTTACCGTGCCGTTGAAGCTGCGATCCGGATATGCGGGACTCTGGGCCGTCACGGTCATACCGTTTGCCAAAACACCGAGATATGTTTCCGGGATGGTAAAGTCAAGCTTGATGATGCTGGTGTCATCCAAGGTGGTAATCACCGTATCTGAATCGACAACAGCACCGTTACTGATTTGTCGGGTGCCTAAAGCCCCCGAAAAAGGAGCCCGGATCGTGTAGTCCTGCAGTCGAGCTTTCAGATGTGCCACTTTCGCCCTTGCAATTTCCAGCAAACCTTGTTCTTCATCCAGCCTGGACCGCGAGGTGGCGTTCGTATTCGCCAACTTGCTAATTCTTTGATATTGCTTTTGTTGCTCCCGGAGCGTGGCCCTAGCCTCTGCCAACAAAAAACGGGCTTCACTGTCATCCAGTTTGACCAGGACTTGATCTTTATCCACAACATCGCCATCTTCGAAAAAAACGGATACAACGCGTTCTTCCAAGGTGGGGGTAATTACCACCGACTCGTTTGCTTTGGCTGTACCAAGCGCCTCGACTGTCTCCATGAACGGTTCGATGGTTGCCAGGGCGACATTTACAGGGATCGGTGTGCTAAACGGTGCTCGTGCCAGTGCGTTTCCGGAGCTTTTATCCTCGCTGTCTCTCAACTGGGGAAACACCAGCAGCCCTGCCATGGAGAAGGCCGTTGTTAAGACCAAAATAAATAAAAGATGACTTTTTCGCATGATGATCCTCCAGCTTCGAATCAATAAATGATCTCAAATGGGTATGAGTCCATATCCTGTGAGTTAATCAATTGTACTGGATCTGCGTATGTTTTGATGATTTTCAACAGATCCCAGCATCTCATTGTATTGTCATTCAGTTCTAAAATAATATAACTCATTTTAGAGAGGATAAAATGTGAATGATCTGGTGGTAATATGGTAGGTAAAAACTCTAAATGGAAGGGATTTTTTGGTCGGTAAAGCGTCACCTCATCTTCAGCATTACGGGTTTGCTCGAACTTCGCAATTGATGAAGTGACGCCATCATATAGATCACCCTGTCTGGATAGAAGGGTGTATGATTTAACCGCTACTTCGGCAAAATAACAGTATCGATGACATGGATCACGCCATTGCTGCATTGGATGTCTGTCTTGATGACCTTGGCGTTGTCAACCATGACATTGCCGCCGTCCATGGTTATCATGAAACTCTGACCGTTAACGGTCTCAGCCGATTTCATGGTGGTCACATCTTTGGCCATGTATTCACCTGATACGACATGGTATTTTAGAATATCTTGCAATTTACCTTTGTTTTCAGGCTTGAGCAGCTCTTCCAAAGTTCCATCGGGAAGTTTTGCAAAGGCATCGTCGGTTGGAGCGAATACCGTGAATGGCCCATCGCCTTTCAAGGTGTCAACCAGATCGGCGGCTTTGACAGCGGCCACCAGGGTGTTGAATGAGCCCGCACCAACCGCGGTGTCGACAATATCCTTCTTGGTATGCGAACCGGCGAACAAGATTGAAGCTGACATAAACACTAATACAATAATCATCGATGTAATTTTTGTTTTCATTTTGAATCTCCTTTTTGTTTTGGTTTTAAGTTTATAACTCCTCTGACGTTGACAATACGGTATGACAAGTTTGACTTATGTCAAATAAAAATTAAAGATAAAGCTATATTTTTTTATTTGACCCGACCATTTCTTTGACACGCCTTCATTATCGATTCGATGCCGACACCGGCGAGAACTCTATCCCCGGTCGATTCATAATTCGATCCAAATTGGCGTCGGTGGTGTTGATGCTGTCACCTGGCGGTAACAACGCCGCTTCTATGGCCTCATCGATGCGGTCTACCAAAACGAAATTCATAACATCGCGCACCTCGCGAGGTATCTCGTCCAGATCTTTTTCATTGCGTTTTGGTAATATAACCGTATCCAAACCGGCCCGATGGGCCGCTAGAATTTTCATTTTTATGCCACCCACCGGCAGCACCCGTCCGCGCAGGGTCACCTCGCCGGTCATGCCGACATTGCTGCGAACAAGGCGGTTGCTGTAGATGCTGGCCTGAGCCAAGACCATGGCGACGCCCGCCGACGGACCGTCTTTGGGAATCGCGCCGGCTGGAACATGCAAGTGAACATCCGTTTCCTCAAACGCTTGAGATTCGATATTTAGAATTTTTGATCTCGAACGTACGTAACTGTGGGCAATGCTGGCGCTTTCTTTCATGACATCACCCAACTGACCGGTTACGGTTAACTTGCCCTTTCCGTCCATACGAGTTGCCTCGACAAAGAGGATATCCCCTCCAACACCGGTGACCGCCAAACCGGTGGAAATACCGGGTACATCAATCGCCTCTGAGTTCTCATTTTCAAATTTTTCTTTTTTCAGATAATCGGCAACCAATTCTGGTGTTATCAGCACATGTTCCCAAGTTTGGGTCGTCAGTTTTACGATGGCTTTCCGGCAGACCGCACCGATTAAGCGCTCTAGTTGGCGTACGCCGGCTTCGCGGGTATAGTCGCCGATAATCTTGTGAACAGCCGAATCCATGAAGGTTACGTCACTGTCGTTTAGCCCATGGCCTGACAATTGTCTTGGTATCAAATGCCGTTTGGCTATCTCTAATTTCTCCAGTTCGGTGTACCCATCTATTTGAATGATCTCCATTCGATCTCGCAAGGCAGCAGGGATGGCGTCCAGTTGATTGGCGGTGGCAATAAAAAAGACATCGCTGAGGTCAAAATCGACATCGAGGTAATGATCGCGAAAGGTCGCGTTTTGGGCTGGATCCAGAACCTCAAGCAATGCGCTGCTGGGATCGCCGCGCCAGCCTGTTCCGATCTTATCCACC